>CAYUAM010000167.1:0-4736 GCA_964442805.1 uncultured Anaerolineales bacterium
TATCCCATCTGCATGTTGGCGGTCGTCGAATCTATCACCGTAACCTCGGCTCCCTTGACCATGTCCTTGGCCAGTTGAGCGCTGGCGAAGGTCCCGCTCGATTTGGCGGTAACGGTGATGGCGATGATCTGGTCAAAACCCTGGGCAATGAGTTCCTCGTAGGCGGCCACGAAGTCAGCAGGGGTGGGCTGGGAGGTGGTGGGCATCGCTCCTCCGGCGGCCTTCAGCTCGGCCAATTTGGCGTAGAACTCTTCCGGGGTGATATCCACCCCCTCTTTGTAGGTTCGGTCGGCGAAGATCACCTGTAAAGGGACTATCTTGACGTTGTATTTGTCGACATATTTCTGTGGTAGGTAGCAGGTGCTATCGGTAACGAAGCCGATCTTGCCCATCTTAAACACCTCCCCTACAGTTTTTGCTGACCATTTTATCTCTAAAACACCTTTTGCCCTTCAGGGTTGCGATATTCTCCTTCTGCCCGAATTCTACTTCTGTGCTATAATTTCGTCAAATTAGTTGAGTAGGGCTTTTGCCTCCCAGCGAAGGAGGAGAGTTCTTGGATAGATATGCCCATATCGTGGGCTGGGGCAAGTATCTGCCCCGTGAGGTTCTCACCAACGAGGCCCTAGCGGAACTGGTCGATACTTCCCATGAGTGGATCGTGGCCCGCACGGGGATCTATCAGCGACGCATCGCCGGGCGAAGGGAATCGACTTACACCATGGCTTTGAGGGCGGCGAGGGAGGCCCTCCAGGTGGCCAATATAGAGCCTCGAGATCTAGACCTCATCATCGTAGGCACGGCTACCCCCGATTATCTTTTTCCGGCCACGGCCTGTTTGGTGCAGGATGCTTTGGGGGCCACCCGCGCGGGGGCCTTCGACCTGGAGGCTGGCTGCACCAGTTTCCTCTACGCCTTGGCTGTAGCCAGCCGGATGATCATGGCCGGGGCGAACGAACGGGTTCTGGTCATAGGGGCTGAGACCATCTCCCGCATCGTGGATTGGAAGGATCGCAATACTTGTGTGCTCTTTGGGGATGGGGCGGGGGCCTTCGTCCTCCAGGCCAGCGACGCCCCGGGAGGGGTGCTTTCAGCCATGCTGGGGGCCGATGGGTCGGGAGGGCCGCTCCTGATGATCCCCGCGGGGGGGAGTCGCCAGCCGGCGAGTCCGGAGACGGTGAGCCGGGGGCTCCATTATGTGCGGATGAATGGTCGAGCGGTTTTTCGTTTCGCCTCGCGGATCATGAGCGAAGCCGCCAGCGAGGCCATTGGCGCAGCCAGGTTGACGGCCGACCAGATCGATCTCTTCATCCCTCATCAGGCGAACCTGCGCATCATCCGCTCCGCGGCCAGGAGGTTGAACATACCCATGGAGCGGGTCTTCGTCAACGTGCAGAGATATGGCAACACCTCTGCCGCGGCTATACCCATCGCCTTCTGCGAAGCCATTGAGGAAGAGCGCCTGAAGCAGGGAGACCATGTGGTCTTGGTCTCCTTTGGTGCTGGGTTGACCTGGGCAGCGGCGGTGGTAAAATGGCAAATCCCTATACCCGTGCCCCCGCCTCCGCGAGGCCTGCGCTTCCGCCGCTGGCTCCGCTATGGCTGGGCCATCTTGAGATCTCGTTTCCGGCACCTGCGGCGTAGGTTCGACGCCTGGTGGGTCAGGATCACCCAGGGGGACGTTGCCTAGAGGGCTCGCACTTGTCTGATGGCGCGAGGGAGGAGGGGGATCAGGTCTCCAGCCACCATCCCCGTCTCCCCTATCTCCTGGCGGGCCATCTCGCCGGCCAGGCCGTGGAGATAGACCCCGGCTATAGCCGCTTCGTAGGGGGGAAGGCCTTGGGCTAGGAAGCCCACTATGGCCCCGGCCAGCACATCGCCCGTCCCCCCTGTGGCCAGGCCGGGGTTAGCGAAGGGGCTGATGGTCAGCCGGCCATCGGGGGCGGCGATGAGGGAGTGGGCCCCTTTGAGGATTATCACTTGCCCCCACCTCTCCGCCGCCTCAATCACTATCCCGATCCTATCCCCTTCCACCTCTTCAATGGAGGAGCCGAGCAACCTAGCCATCTCCCCAGGGTGGGGGGTCAAAACGGCCTGAGCCCAAAGGTGGTTCCACCATTCCGGCGCTTGGGCCAAGGCGTTGAGGCCATCGGCGTCTATGATCAGAGGCGGCAGTTCCAAAGGAGGGCTCCCTCCTTCTTCCTCGGCCCGAAAACCTATCTTCTTTCGAGGTTGGGCCTTGACCCCCAAGAGGAGGTGGACGAATTCCACGGTCTTCTCCTCCCTCCCCAAACCAGGGCCCAAAAGCAAGGCATCATATTCTTTCACCCTCTTGGCCAAAAGTTGGATGGCCTCAGGGACGAGGGCTCCCAGGTCATGAGGCAGGAGCAAAAAAGTCACCTCATGGAGTTTGGAGGCTAAGACGGGGTGGAGGCTTTCGGCCAGGGCCAGGGTGACTAGGCCGGTGCCCACCCTGGTGGCCGCGGCGCTGGCCAGATAGGCGGCACCGGTATAGTTGACCGAGCCGGCCACCACCAAGGCCTTGCCGAAAGTACCCTTATGGGCATTTAGGGGACGAGGGGGGAGTAATTTGGCCACCATCTCCGCGGTGGCCAGTTGCGCCTTCACCTCCTGTGCCAGGGAAGGGGGGATGCCGATATCGGCCACCTCCACCTCCCCCACCAGGGCGGCGCCGGGGAAAAGGTAGAGACCTCGCTTGGGGAAGGCCAGGGTGACGGTGAGGTCCGCGGGGAGGGTGGCGGGGTCCACGCTTCCGGTATCACAATTTAATCCTGAGGGCAGGTCTAGGGCTACCACCAAGGGAGGATGCTCCCCCTTTAGCCTCTCCCTCACCATATCTAGAGCGCCTTTGAGGGCACCGCCGATGGGGCGAGAGGCCCCCGTCCCCAAAAAGGCGTCGACCACCACCTTTGCTCTGCTCAGGAGGTCACGGAGGCCACTGAAATCGGTATCGTCCTCGGCTTGGAGGAAGGGTATCTCCCTCTCTCGGGTGGCTTGGAAGTTGGGGGCGCCTTGGGTTTCCCTTTTCCATAGGTAGAGGCTGACCTTAGCCCCGAAGTCGTGGAGGTGGCGAGCCGCCACCAGGCCATCGCCGCCGTTGTTCCCTGGCCCTACCAGGACCAAGATCTCCCTCTCGGCCACGTCGAGCCGTTTTCGGATCTCCTCTGCCACCGCTCGGCCGGCGTTCTCCATCATGGTCTGGGTGGAGAGGCCGCCGGCGTTGGCCCGCTCGTCGATCTGGCGCATCTGAGAGGCGGTGACTACCTTCATGCCTTCTCCCATAAATAATAAGCCCCTGGATTTGGGGCTTTAAGTTGTGGGCCCACCCGGATTCGAACCAGGGACCAACCGGTTATGAGCCGGTCGCTCTGCCGCTGAGCTATGGGCCCAGGAGCGGGAGACGGGATTCGAACCCGCGGTCCTCTGCTTGGAAGGCAGATGCTTTACCACTAAGCTACTCCCGCCCATGAATGCTGTCGGGGTGATAGGATTTGAACCTACGACCTCAGCGTCCCAAACGCTGCGCGCTACCACCTGCGCTACACCCCGCTATTCTTAGTATAGCCCAATTGTCCCTTCCGGTCAAGGTCAGAGGACGATGCCCTTGGCCCGTAGGTAGTTTTCTAATTCCACGCTCATGCCTTGCGCGCCAGCGAAGTCGGCCCTTCTTCTCAATCTCCGCCCATGACTCACATATCATATAGCCTTATCCTTCTATCTTACCCTTTCTGGGAAGGCATGACAAGGCCTCCAAAAAGGGGTTATAGAGTTCGCCCTTCTTTTCAGAGTTTACTATAATGGTGATAGGGGTTAATTAGCGGCAACGGAGGAAGGGGGCAGCATGACCCACGTCGCTATCGTCACCGATGGGGCAGCCTGTATGCCGCCGGAACTGTTAGGGAAGTATGAGATCCATGTGGTGCCCTTTCAACTAAATTGGGAGGGGGAATCACTGCGGGACGGGGTGGATATAACCCCCACCGAATTTTATCGTCGCTTGCGGGTGGCCAAGAGGTTGCCTACCACCTCTCAGCCAGCGGTAGGGGAGTTCGTGAAACTCTTTTCCCGATTGAGCCAGGAAGCGGAGGCCATTGCCTCCATCCATGTCGCCCAGGAGTTCACCGGCACCTATAAGGCCGCCCTTCTGGCCGCTCAGGAGGGGGCGAAGGTGGCCATAGAGGTGATCGATAGCCGAACCGCGGCCATGGCCCAGGGATTCGTGGTCCTGGAAGCCGCTCGGGCCGCAGCCCAAGGGGCCGATCTCTCCGAGGTGGTGAGCCGAGTCAAGGCCTTGATCCCCAAAGTTCATCTGCTGGCTTGCTTGGACACCTTGGAGTATCTGAGGCGGAGCGGGAGGGTGAGGAACTTGGTGGCCCTATTGGGTTCCGCTCTGAGTATCAAGCCCGTCTTCCACCTTTACGATGGGCAGGTGAGGCTCTTCAAACAAGTGCGGAGCAGGGAAAGGGCCATGGAGGCCATGATGGGGGCCTTGCCCAAGCGGGGCCGGGGCAAGGGGCTTCATGTGGCCGTGCTCCATGCCGATGCCCCAGCGGAGGCCAAGGATATGGAGGCAGCGATCGCCTCACGCTTCGATTGCCGGGAGATCTATATCGCCGAGTTCACCCCGGTGATGGGCGCCCATACCGGGCCTGGAGTTTTGGGTTTGGCCTTTTACGTGGAGGGGTAGCCTTGAACCTCGCCGCCCCACTTCTAGT
>CAYUAM010000168.1:0-4712 GCA_964442805.1 uncultured Anaerolineales bacterium
ACCCGCCTGGTGATGCGGCTGGTGAGCCTGGGACATGCCGCCCGCAACGCCGCTGGCCTCAAGGTGCGGCAGCCCTTGGCCCAGGTTCTAGCGAAGGTGCAAAAGCCGGAGGAGAAGGAGGTATTGGAGGCCTTGGCCGAGCAGGTCTTGGAAGAACTTAACATCAAGGCCCTGGCCTTCGCTCAGGAAGATGAGTTGGTGGAATATGAGGTTCGTCCCCTGCCCGCTTCCTTGGGCCCCAAATACGGCTCCCTTTTCCCGCGAATAAAAGAAGGCCTGGCCAAGATGGAGGCCCAGGCCGTGGCCCAGAGGGTGCGAAGGGGAGAAGGGGTGGAGGTGGTGGTCGAGGGGCGACCCGTGCAACTTTTGCCCGAGGAACTAGAGGTGGTGGCCAACCCTCGAGAGGGGCTCTCCGTGGCCGAGGAAGGGGGGTATGTAGTGGCCGTCACCACTGCCCTCAGCGATGAGTTGATCAGGGAGGGGCTGGCCCGGGAGGTGGTGCGGCGGATCCAGATATTGCGCAAGGAGGCCGATTTCCGCATCGAGGATAATATAGTGACCTATTTCCAGGCCGACTCCTTCCTCTCCGAGGTTATAAGGGAGTGGGAAGGATACATCAAGCGGGAGACCCTCTCCTTAGCCCTATTGGAAGGGGAGGGGTCGGTGGGGAGCATCAGGGAGAGTTATACCCTTGACGGTCACCCTTTGACCCTGGCTGTGGAACGAACTTGAACTGTCTCTCCTACTGGGATATAATTGATCTACTTCGCAAGGGAGCGAAAGGAGATGGGGATGGCGGTAACTTTGGATGTGCTTAAGGAGAGGCTCCAGGAGCAAAGGAGTCGACTTCAAGAGGAGATATCCCAGTTGAGCATCTTGGGGGAGGACCATCCTGGCTATGGGAACCACATGGCCGACGACGCCTCAGAGGTCTTCGAGCAGGCCAAGAACCTGGCTCTCCGCCAGGCCCTTAAGAGCCAGTTGGAAGAGGTGGAGGGGGCGCTGGCCCGCTTCCAGGCCGGGAGCTATGGCTATTGCCTGGATTGTGGCCAGAAGATAGACCTGGCCAGATTGAAGGCCATGCCTTCCGCCAGCCTTTGTATCACTTGTCGGCAGCGCCGCGAGAGGGGGCGGTGAGGGAAGGGCGCTCGCTCAAGGTCTGGAGGTGGGCTACCCTCTTGGGGGTGGCCGCCCTCATTTTTGGGCTCGATCAACTGAGCAAATATTTGGTCACCCGATACCTCCCTTGGGGGGAACGGTGGAACCCCATCCCTTCCCTTCGCTGGCTGGTGGGCCTCACCCCGGTGACCAATACCGGCGGAGCCTTTGGCCTCCTCCCCGACCTGGGGACCCTCTTCGCCCTGGTGGCGGTGGCGGTAGTTATCGCCATCTTATTCTTTGAGCGCCACATCCCCCTCAACCAGCCGTTGCTGCGGGTCAGCCTGGGGATGCAATTAGGAGGCGCGGCGGGCAACCTCATCGATCGCCTCCGTATCGGTCGGGTCATCGATTTTATCGATTTCAAGGTCTGGCCGGTCTTCAACTTGGCCGATAGCGCCATCGTGGTGGGGGTGGTCATCTTGGCCTTTTACCTCTTGCGCCACCCCGAGGAAGAGGGTAAAGGCGAGGCCCCCATTTTGAATGATGGAAGAGAAGATAGCGCTGAGGGTTGAGGGAGGGGAGGAGCGGCTGGACCGATATTTGGCCCGCTCTCTAGCCCTCTCCCGTTCCCAAATCCAGCGCCTCATCAAAGAGGGGCGGGTGGTGGTGCAAGGGACGGCGAAGCCCAGTTATCTGGTCTCCGAAGGAGAGGTCATCCTGATCTCCTTGCCTCTTCCCCAGGAGGCCGTTCCGGTGGCCCAGGAGTTGCCCTTAAAGATCGTCTATGAGGATGAAGATCTGGTGGTGATAGATAAGCCGGCGGGCCTGGTGGTTCACCCCTCCTATGGCCATAGAGAGGGGACCTTGGTGAACGCCCTTTTGGCTCGCTACCCCCATCTTCAGGAGTGGGGCGGGCCCCGCCCCGGCATCGTCCATCGGCTGGACAAGGATACCTCTGGGCTGATGGTGGCCGCCAAGAACGAGAGGGCCCAGCGATGCCTCCAAAGGCAGTTCAAGAGGGGGGAGGTGCACAAGGTCTATTTGGCTCTATTGGAGGGTAGATTAGAGCCAACCAGGGGGATCATCGAGGCCCCCCTAGGGCGGGACCCCCAGCGCCGTAAGCGGATGGCGGTCTTGCCAGGGGGAAGGGAGGCGGTTACCGAATATCGGGTCCTGAAACACCTGGATGGCTATACCCTGGTGGAGGCCGAGCCTCGCACCGGGCGGACCCATCAGGTGCGCGTTCACTTGGCCTTCCTCGGCCATCCGGTGGTGGGCGACCCGGTCTATGGATACCGCAAACAGCGGCTAGGATTGAGGCGGCAATTCCTCCATTCCCATACCCTCGGTTTCCGATTGCCGGGAAGCGGAGAGTATCGGGAGTTCGAGAGCCCCCTTCCTGGCGAGTTACAGGAGATATTGGAGCGGATATAAGAGGAGGCCCCATGAAGGTCATCGACCTGCGCAGCGATACGGTTACCCAGCCCACTCCGGCCATGCGAGAGGCCATGTATCGGGCTGAGGTGGGGGATGACGTCTTCGGGGAGGACCCCACGGTCAATCGCCTGGAAGAGGTAGGGGCGGAGATGATGGGGAAGGAGGCGGCCCTCTTCGTGGCCTCAGGCACCATGGGCAACCTGGTCTCCCTCCTGGCCCATTGCCAGCGGGGGGACGAGGTCATCGTGGGCGACCGCTGTCATACCTTCCTTTACGAGGTGGCTGGGGCGGCGGGGTTGGGTGGGATACAACTGCGGGCTCTGCCCAACCGCGAGGACGGCACCCTCGACCCGGCCCAGGTGGAGGCAGCCATCCGCGGCCCTAATATCCATTTCCCTCCCACTCGCCTCGTCTGCCTGGAGAACACCCATAACCGTTGCGGGGGAGCCCCCCTCTCCCCCGAACAGATGGAGCCCATAGCGGAGATAGCCAGGAGCCATAGCCTGGCCCTGCACTTGGACGGGGCGCGGATATTTAACGCCGCGGTCAGCCTGGGCGTGGGGGTCAAAGAGTTGACCAAGAGGGCCGATTCGGTGATGTTCTGTCTTTCCAAAGGGCTTTCCGCCCCCGTGGGCTCCCTGGTGGCGGGGAGTAGGGATTTCATGGAGAGGGCCAGGAAGATGCGCAAGATGGTGGGCGGGGGGATGCGCCAGGCCGGCATATTGGCCGCCGCAGGTATAGTGGCCCTCACCCAGATGGTGGAGCGCTTGGCCGAGGACCACGAGAACGCTAGGCTCTTGGCCGAAGGGCTGGCCGAGATTCCAGGGCTCCAGATAGACCCCGCAAGCGTGCGGACCAATATCGTCATCTTCTCCTTGGTGGCCAAGGATATGAGCCCCAAAGAGTTGGCCTGGCGATTGAACGAAAAGGGAGTGAAACTTCTGCCCATCGAGGGGAATCGCTTGAGGGCGGTAACTCATTATGGCCTCGAGAGGGGGGATATAGAATTTGCCTTACGTGCCTTCAGTGAGGTAATGAAAAGGCCTTAGCGGCTCTCGATAGGGCCAGGGTGAGCCCTGTCCTCAAGGCGGGGCTCCTTTATTCCCAACTGAAGCGGCGGCGGAAGGGGGGAAGGCTCTTCACCGCTTCGATGGTGAGAGTGTGGTCGCCAGCGAAACTGTCGAACCAGGCGCTATCCTCCATCTTGTCCGAGAGGAGCCAGGGGCAGAAGGCGAAGAGGTAGTCGGGGAGAGGTTGGCCGTTGGACATGACGCCGGTGCGGAACCAGTTGAAGAGTTTCCAATGGTATTCGGCGTGGAGGGTGTCGTCCACCTTGGGGTAGTGAGAGTCGTCGGTAGCGTTATATTTCCAGCCCCCCTCGCCCGCGATCATGGGAGGATAAAACCCTATCTCCTGCTTGAATATCTCGGCGTAGCAGCGAAAACCCAGGACGCCGTCGCAACTGCCCTCATACTCCGGGGGGTGGTTAAGCCCATAGGGGTGAGGGACGAAGAACATGCGCCCGAAGATGGCCTCGCCGCCTCGGGCCTTTATCTCCCTTAAGGTGTCTTCCAGCCACTTTTCATTGACGAATTGCAAGCCCACGTAACCTCCGGCGTTATAGACCTGGACGGCTGCCCCTATCAAGTTGTCCAGAAACCGCTCCTGGTCTATCTCCCGGTCGTCCCACTCCGCGGGGAGGCTGGGCTCGTTATAGAGTTGCATATAGGGTGGCATGCCCAGTTCTTGGAGGATCTGGACGTCGAGCCCCAAGTCGAAGAAGGGCTGGTAGGGGCGGCGCATCTTTCGCCAGACCACGGTGATCCCGGCGGCCTTGAATTTTTGGGCGGCCTTGCGAAGTTGCTGTTCATCCGAATATATCACCAGGGCCCACTTCATCCTCATGGTATTCATGCGCCAGATGTTGAGGTCTAACTCCTCATCGCTGTAATAGCCCTTGCCCAGGAAGTGGATGCCGAGTCCGTTGTCATCGGCCGGGCGGGGCCAATCCGGTAACTCCATGGCCGGCCACTCCGCTAGTTGTAGTTTCTCTGGCGTGGGGGTAGGCGTCTTCGGACGGGGCGTCCGTTTGGGTTTCGGCGTAGGGGTGGCAGTGGCGGTGGGAATAGGCGTAGGGGAGGAAGGCGGCGTGGGAGAAGGGGAGGGCAGGGGAG
>CAYUAM010000169.1:0-4710 GCA_964442805.1 uncultured Anaerolineales bacterium
CCACGATGACCCCGGGGATGCCGGGGAAGGAGTAACCTTCCACATTGAAGCCCCCGCCCACCAGGTGCACCTCGTACCAGATGGAGGGCATCTGAAGGTCCAGGTGCATATCATTGGCCAGGAGGGGCTTGCCGGTGGCCGATTTGCTCCCGTCGATGACCCAGTTATTGCTGCCCAGCCCTGCTCCGGCTCCAAGGAAGGCTTTCAACTCCCGACTCCAGGACAGCAGGCCATCCAGCCCTGGCATCTCGTACCCTGCGGCCTCAGAGGGGATGATGAGCGGGGCGTCGGCTGGGTAAGGCGGGGCTAAGGCCCTCATTCCCTCCTCCCCTAGCCTCTCCAGCAATCGGGCCCGCAGGAGTTCTGCCTCCCAGTTCCCCCCCAGATTCCAAGCCATCACCTTGCTCCAGACGATGCTATCCACGGGGGTCCAGGGGGCCGGCTTGAAGCCCAGGAGGGTGAACTCCAGGGGCAGATTGCCCTGGTGGCTCTCTATGAAGGCGTTGACCCCGGCGGCGTAAGATTCCAAGACGGTGCGAGTCTCTTCGTCCAGATTGGCCGCCTCCACTTCTGCTACCCGCCTCCAGCCCAGAGTGCGGATGAACCTATCCTCCTCCAAGGTGACTTCGCCCAGGACCTCGGAGAGGGCCCCCGAGCCGATGCGGCGGCTGAACTCCATCTGCCAGAGGCGGTCCTGGGCGGTCACGTACCCTTGGGCGAAGAAGAGGTCCTCCAGGCTCTGGGCGTAGATATGGGGCACGCCCCAACGGTCGCGATAGACCTCCACCGGGGCCTTGAGGCCATTTACCTTAAGGGTGCCGTTTGTGACCGGAAAGGGGCGAAGCAGGAATAGATAGCCCGCAGCAAAAATTATCAGGATGACCAATGCTATTAGGATGGAGATAGCGATGAGAGCCCTTTTCACTCGCTTCATTTCGCCCTCCTATGTTTTGGATTATGCTATACTTCTATGAGGATGACAAGGGGTTATATGTCTAAGCGATTCCCGGTGGGGAAGTTACCGGCAGAGGTTTTGGCTCGCCTCCTGGAGCGGTACCGCTTGGAGGATGAGCGGGTGGTCTTGGGGGGGCGCATCGGCGAGGACGCCGCGGTCATCGACATGGGGGAGCGCTACTTGGTGGCCAAGACCGACCCCATCACCTTCGCCACCGAGCATATGGGCTGGTATGCGGTCTGCGTCAATGCCAACGACCTGGCCACCATGGGGGCAGCCCCCCGCTGGTTCCTGGCCACCATCCTCCTCCCGGAAGAAGGGAGCGATGAGGCCCTGGCCGAGGATATTTTCCGCCAAATATACGAGGCCTGCCGCGACCTCGGCATCTCCCTGGTGGGCGGCCACACGGAGATCACCTATGACCTAGACCGGCCCATAGTGGTGGGACAGATGTTAGGAGAGGTGGAGAAGGGGAGGCTGGTCACCACCGCCGGGGCTCAGGTGGGCGATCACCTCCTCTTGACCAAGGGAATAGCCATCGAGGCCACCGCCCTCCTGACCCGAGAGAAGGAGGATTACCTGATAGGGAGAGGATACGACCAGGCTTTTCTGGAGAGGGCCAAGGGGTATCTATTTGACCCCGGACTCTCCGTGGTCAAGGAGGCCCTCTTGGCCGCGGATATGGTGGATGTCCACGCCATGCACGACCCCACGGAAGGGGGGCTAGCCACCGGGCTTTGGGAACTGGCCCAGGCAGCAGGGGTGGGGCTCTTGGTCGAGGAGGAAAAGATACCCGTCCTACCCGAATGCCAACGGCTCTGTGCTGAATTCGGCCTCGACCCCCTGGGGGCCATCGCCTCCGGGGCCCTCCTCCTGGCCCTCCCTCCCCAGGACTCCCCTCGGTTGCAAAGGGCCCTGGAGAAGGAAGGCATCCTTTGTGCCCCCATAGGGGAGGTGGTCCACCGAAGGAAGGGGCTAAAGATCCGCCGTGAAGGCGAGGTTCGCCATCTGCCCCTCTTTCGGCGTGACGAGATCGCCAAGGTATTCGAAAATGGATCGTAGCCACGAGTGCGGGGAAAAGGACTGGGTGGACCTCGACGCCCGGAACCTGAACGAACTGGGGAACGCTTATAGCAACTACGGGATGTGGGAGGAGGCCCGAGCCTGCTACCAGCGCAGCCTGGCCCTGCGGCGGGAGGTCCAGGATCGCCGGGGAGAGATGATCGTGCTAAACAACCTGGGGGCCCTCTACCACCGGCTGGAGAGGTGGGAGGAGGCCTTAGAATGTTACCAGGCCAGCCTGGTGAGGGCCCGGGAGTTGGGCGAGAAGGAGAGCGAACTGGCCATCCTCATGAATTTGGCCTTCATCCAGTTCGCCCTAGGGCAGGATGAGGAGTTCCTCTCCTTGGCCGATGAAGCGGAGCATTTGGGCCAGGGCTTAGAGCGCTGGGAATCTTTAGCCACGCTTAGCCGATTGAGGGGGAGGCTAGCCTTTGAGGCCTCGGCTATGGAAAAGGCCATGGCCTATTACGCCCAAGCCCTCCGCTATGCCGCCCAGGGGGAAACGGTGGAGGAGGCCCTCCATAGCCTGGATGAGGAGATAGAGCGCCTCCTTTCCCAAGGACATCGGGGCTGGGCCTTAGCCTTTTGTGACTACCTCCTGGCCGCTGGTGGGGAGGTGGAGAAGGTTAACAGCCATCTACGGCGCAAGCGGGAGGAGTTGCTCCGGCCCCCCTGCCTGCCGTAGAGGTTTAGATCTGGGGCTTAGGTCGGGATAACAGTCCCCAGGCCGAAAGGGCACAGATGGTGGTCATGATGAGGGCCGAGGCTACGCACCAAATGCAGATGGCGCGAAGGACGAACAACTCCAGGTAGGTTAGATAAGCGGATAGGGCCGTGCCCAGGAGGGAAACCAGAAAGAGTAAACGGGTCACCCATTCAGCCCGGTCCCTTTCCCACCGGAGTCCCCCTAGATTCAAAGCCAGGATGAGCGCATAGCCCCCCAGCCCTAAGAAGGCCATGGGCACCCCGAACATATATACATAGGGGCTGGTGTTTACCACCTCGCACGCTCCTATGGGGCAGAAGAGTCCTCGGTTGGGCTGTACCTCGAATAGGGCCAGGTAGGCAGATATGAATAGGCCGGCCAGGGCTAATCCCGAAGAGGCTAAGCGAAACCTTCTCCTCATCTCTAACTTCTCCACGGCTTAGATTAAGAAGAGGAGCAGCCACCCTCCCAAGAGGAGGAAAAGGAGGGCGGTGAGGAATTTAACCGTGGCCGCATGATGGCGGAGGAAGCGGGAGAGTTGGAAGGAGGTGGTGCCATGAAAGGTCAAGATGAAGATGGCCACCAAGGGCACGATGAACATCAGATTATAAAGGATGAGATAAAGGACGGCGTTGGCCCGCATCCCTGGAACGCCAGTGACGAAGATGATGGTGGGGAGGTAGACCTGCCCCGTGCAGGCCAACTCCAGAAGGGAGACCAGGGAGCCGGCCAGGAAACTGGCCCCCAGGTAGCCCCTCAAGTTGGTCCTCTCCCTGATGACCGCATGCACCCGCCTCTGCAAAAAGGAGGGAAGACGTAGGCTCATCTCCTCCATCTGCCCTCGTCTGATCTTAATGAAATCGTAGAGGCTCAGCCCGGCCAAGGCCAGGCAAAGGAGGGCGGTGAACAAATAGACGAGGCGAGACAAGACCTCCATGATGGCCAGCGTTTGGAGGAATTTGAGGAGGCCCAAACCGACCAGGAGGTAGGTGAGGAAGACGGCCAGGGTGAAGGAAGCGCCCACCAATAATATCTCCCGACCACGCCGCCCCACGAAGGTCAGATAGGAGACGAAGAAGATGATGGTAGCGAAGGCGCAGGGGTTGAGCCCATCCACCAGCCCTGCGCCCAAGACGGTGAGGGGAGTAAAGGAGCGAAAACGCTCGATGATGCTAGCCTCCGCGCCCAAACCCTCCACGCCGGTCCAAGGAGCCTCGCTCTTCTCCTGGCTATACTTTTGGACTAACGCCTCCAGACTTTCTAGGTTGATCTCCTCGCCCTGAAGGTAATCCTGCCCGATAAAGACAGTGGGGGCCACCAAACGACATTGGGCCGGCACCTGGTATTTCTCGCAGAGGGCCTCGTTGAGGCTTGCCGCCTCACGGATATCGAAGGATTTGACCTCCAGGTTGGGATATCTCTTCTGCAAATAGGCCAAGTCGTAGGCCACTCGGTCACACTGAGCGCAGCCGGCCTGATAGAAGTAGGCCAAGGCCACCGGGTAAGGTGGGCCCGAGGGCAAGGGACAAACGCCGCCCTCCTCGGGGCAAGGCGTCGCTTCCATGGTGGGAGAAGCAGTAACCTGAGGCGGCGCCATCGGGAGGTCAGAGGAAGGGAATTCGCACCCTCCTGCGGCCAAGTATTCCTCGATCAACCCCTCCAGCCGACTTCTTATCTCCTTCTCCCCCACCAAGGCCTGGTCGCCGATGAAGATGATGGGGATCTCCAGGGCCGATATCTGGTATCTCTCCTCCAGGCGACGGAGCACCTCGTAGTTCTCGGTCACGCCTATGTCGAAAGACCGAATCTCGATCTTATCCCCATATTTCTGAGCCAGGGGAGATAAGACCTCCTCCTCCACCGCTTGGCAGTGGACACAATCCTGGGCATAGAAGAAAAAGAAACGGACTACCGGTTCAGAGCCTTCGACCTCCGGAGCCAGAAATAGGAAGGCAATTAGAGGTAGGAGAAAATCAGCGCTCTCTTT
>CAYUAM010000170.1:0-4688 GCA_964442805.1 uncultured Anaerolineales bacterium
GCCCCTTTCGCCGCCCTGGGGTGTGAGGCCATGGTCTGTACCGACGACGGCTCGGCGGGGTGGTGCGGCCTGGCCCCCACGGTGGCGGCCGACCTCCTGGCCCAGTCCCCTTTCGAGGCCCTCTACGCCTGTGGCCCAGAGGCCATGCTGGATGAGGTGGCGGAGTTGGCCCGGCGGGAGGCCATCCCCTATCAAGTCAGCCGGGAGGCCTTCATGCGCTGCGCCATAGGGGTCTGTGGCTCCTGCCACTACGGAGACCGGCTGGTCTGCCGAGATGGGCCAGTTTTTACCGTCTTCCCAGAAACTCTATAGCCAGCCGGGCATAGACCTGAGCGGCCTTGACCAGGTCCTCCAGGCGCACCTGATCCTCGGTGGTGTGAGCATGGCCTTCTTCGCCGGGGCCGAAGCCGATGGTGGGGATGGCCAATCGCCCCATGGTGGCCACCCCATCGGTGGAGAAGAGCCAGCGCCCGACCTCGGGGGTGTAGCCTAAAGCCTTCTCCACCGCCCGCACTCCGGTCTCTACTAGAGGGTGCTCGGGGGGCAAGGTCCAGGGAGGGAAATACTCCTTCTGGTGGCAGGGGTAGCCGGTGTGGCTTCGGGCCTCGTATTCCAAAAGCCGCACCTCGGCCTCCACCCCTGCTTGGGCCGCCGCCTCTTGGACCTGCGACAAGGTCAGGGCTTCGTCTTCCTCCACGGTGAGGCGCCGATCGAGGTAAATGGTGCAGGAGTCAGGCACCACATTGAGGCCACCGGAGGTGCTCTCGATCCTGGTCACGGCCAGGCTCCCGGGGCCCAAAAACTCGTCTCGCTTCAACTGGGAGGCCAAGGCTTCGATGCGGGCCACCACGGGGTTCATGAGGTAGATGGCGTTGGCCCCCCGCTCCGGGGCCGAGGCGTGGCAGGAGCGGCCCCGCACGGTCAGGGCCAGGGCCATCCTTCCCCGCTGGCCGCGGGAGATCTGCAAATTCGTGGCCTCGCCCAAGACCACGGCCTGGGGCTTCACCCTCCGGCAGAGGATTTCGGCCGCATACCCTTCGCAAACCTCCTCTTGGACCACGCCGGCCACGAAGAGGTCCCCGGCCAGTTCGATGTCGCTATCTAGGAGGAGTTTAGCCCCATATATCATGGCCGCCATAGCCCCTTTGTTGTCAGCAGCCCCTCGGCCGTAGATGACGCCATCCTCCACCTGGGCCCCGTAGGGGCCCCGGGGCCAGGAGGTGGGGTCGCCTATACCCACCGTATCCAGGTGGGCGTCGTATAGGAGCCGTCTCCCCTGACCAGGGCCCATCCGCCCCACCACATTCCCTATCTCATCGACGAAGAGCTCGGTGAAGCCTACCCTTTTCATCTCCTGGGCTACCCGTTCCACAATGGGCCCTTCCTGCGCGGAGGGGCTGGGGGTGCGGATCAGTTCTTGTAAGAAAGAGAACATGGAGCCTTGGTCTGGTCGTTCCAACCTGCCTCCTTAGATCAATATGCGCCCCTTCCCAAGATGACGGTGGGGATGGTCTGTAACAGTATTTTCAGGTCCAGCCACAGCGACCAGTTTTCGATATAGAAGAGATCCAGCATCACCATCTCGTCGAAACTGAGGTCGCTTCTCCCCATCACCTGCCAAAGGCCGGTGATGCCGGGGGGGACGCTGAGCCGCTTGTTGTGCCACTCACGATACTGTTCCACCTCCTGGGGCAGGGCCGGTCGAGGGCCCACCAGGCTGATTTCCCCTAGCAGGACGTTATAGAGTTGAGGGAGTTCGTCCAGGCTGAAGCGGCGTAGGAACCGGCCCATCCTGGTACAGCGGGGGTCATCTCGGATCTTGAAAATTAGCCCTTGGGCCTCGTTTAGGTCGCGGATGCGAACCAACTCCTGCTCCGCCTCACGACGCATGGAGCGGAATTTGTAGAGGGTGAAGGTTTGACCATCCCGCCCCACCCGGGTCTGACGGAAGAGGGCCGGGCCAGGAGAGTCCAGCCTTATCAAAAGGGCCACAAGCAGGATAAAAGGGGAGAGGAAGAGGAGGGTTAGGGCCGAAAGGGCCATATCGATGGCCCTCTTGAGGGCCAGGTTCCAACCTCGGATGGAGACCTCCTTGATCCCTATGAGGGGTACCCCCCCTATCTCCTCGATATCCATCCGATTGAGGCTCATCTGGAAGAGATCTGGAACTATTCGCACCCTCACCCCTTCCTTGGCGCACTGATCGGCCAACCTCAGGATCTTGCGGTGGGAGGTCCAAGGAAGGGTGATGAGCACCTCGTCTATTTTCCTCTCCCGCAGGAGCCTCGGGAGGGCAGCGATCTCTCCCAAGGCGGGGAAGGGGCCGATGCTCTCCTCCTCGGCTTGATCGTCCAGGAAACCCACGATCTGATATCCCAATTGGGGCTGAGCCATGAGGCTGCGCATGACCGCCCTCCCCACCTCCCCGGCCCCCACCAAGAGGACCCGATCTACGCCCACCCCCCGCTTCCTGAGGCGATCCCAGATCATGCGCAAGGCCAAGCGGGTGAGGCTGAGGATGAAGGCGATGGAGAGGCCGGCGTAGCCGAAGAGGAGACGGGAGTAGAAATAGGGGCGGTAAAAGAAGGTGATGACGATCATGATGGCCACCCCCACCAGGGTGCTGGTGGAGATGATATAGAGCTCATCGAGCCACGACTGGCCTCGTCGTAGCCGATAGAGCCCCTCCGTCCAATATACCACTAACAGGATGGCGGTGAGGAGCAAGGAGACGGGGATATATTCTCCCAGGGGCACGTAGTTGATCTCGGCCACCGGGCGGATCAACTGTAACTCGTAAC
The DNA here is from genome assembly GCA_964442805.1 of uncultured Anaerolineales bacterium. Lineage (GTDB taxonomy): Bacteria > Chloroflexota > Anaerolineae > UBA7937 > UBA7937 > CAYUAM01. The sequence continues at coordinate 2,802 of CAYUAM010000170.1, forward strand.
GCAGGTAGTAAGAGATGATGAAGGCCAGGTTGATGAGGAATGCATCGAGAAAGGCGAGCCCTAAGGCTAGCCAGGGCCTCTTAAACACCTCCCCTCCCCATGGCCTCTTGATAGACCAGGACCGTCTCCCTGGCCACCCGGGGCCAGGAAAACCCCTTGGCCCTCTCCAGCCCCTTCCGCCTCATCTCCTCCCTCAACTCCCCATCGCCCAAGACCTTCCTCATAGCCTGGGCCATCCCCTCCAGGCTGTGGGGGTCAACCAGGACCCCAGCCTCCCCCACCACCTCCGGCAGGGAGGAAGTGTAGGAGGCGATGACCGGGGTCCCGCAGGCCATGGCCTCCAAAGGAGGCAGGCCGAACCCCTCGTATAGGGAGGGGAAGACGAAGAGGTCGGCGGCGTTGTACCAGAGGGGCAACTCCTTTGGCTCCACATAGCCGACGAAGAGGACCTTATCGCTTAATCCTGACCTCTCTATCTGGGCCAGGACCTCCTCCCCCCTCCAGCCCTTGGCCCCCACCAAGACTAAGGAATGGGGTACTTCCCCCTTCAGTTGAGCGTAGGCCTCAACGAGGGCGGTCACGTTCTTGCGAGGCTCTAAAGTCCCCACGAAGAGGATGAACCTCTCCGGCAACCCTCGATGGCGGCGGAAATCGGAGAGAGCCTGGCCATGGGCCCGGGGGCGAAAGGTCGGGTCCACCCCGCAAGGGATCACCCTTATCTTCTCTCTGGATATCCCCCATATCCTGGCCAGATCCTCCTTGGTGCTCTCCGCCAGGACGATTACCATCTTAGCCCTCCTGGCCGAAAGAGGGGTCAGGGCGCGAAGGTAGAGGCGCCTCCAAGGGTTGAGGCCCTCCGGACAAAGGACGAAACTCAAATCGTAGATGGTCACCACCCCCGGCCTAGGAGACCAGAGGGGCAAAACGAAGGCCAGGGAGTGAAGGAGGTCGATCCCTTCCTTCAATAGATGCCAAGGCAAAAGGATTTGTTCCCACAAGATGCGCACCGAGGGCCTCTCGGTGGGCAGACGGCTTAAGCGCAAATCCAGGTGAGGCCACATCCCTCTCACCTGGGGCTCCCCCACGAAGGCGGTGTAGCGATGGCCCTGGGAGGGCAAGTGAGCCAAGAGGTTATAGATATACCAGGATATGCCCGCAGCGCGGTAATCGCCAGAGAGGGAAAGGAGTTGGGCGTTAAGGCCGATATGCATCTCTTCTACATTATATCACAAGGCCCTATGCCGTCATCTCGCCATACACCTTATACGTTTCGGCAGCGATACGGGCCTGAGTGTAGCGCTCCAGCACTCGTTCCCGGCCCGCCCGAGCCAATGTCGCCCTCAACCCTTCCTCCCTCATCACCCTCTCCATGGCCTCCCGCAAGGCCCGGGTGTCGCCCTCCGGGAATATGAGGCCCGCCTCCCCTATCACCTGGGGGATCTCCCCGGAACTAGAGCCCACCACCGGGACCCCGCAGGCCATGGCCTCGATGAGCACCCGCCCGAACTGTTCCTTCCAGTGAGGGCGGGTGCGGGAAGGGAGGACCAGGAGGTCCAGGTGGCGATAATATCCTGGCATCTCGGTAGAGGGAAGAGGGGGGTCGAAAGAGACCTTTCCCTCCAAGCCCAGTTCCTCAGCCAGGCGCTCCAGCCGCCCTTTTTGCGGCCCATCCCCCAAGATGCACAACCGCCACTCCCCCTTTAGACCGGCGGCAGCGGCCAGGAGGAGGTCTACCCCCTTCTCCTCCACCAACCGGCCTACATACCCCAAGGTAAAGAGGTCTCCCTTCCTCTTCTGCTCTGGCTTATACATCTCCGGGTCCACCCCGAACTGGGGGATGACGGCCACCGGGCCTCGGAACCCCTTGCTTCGCAGAACCTCCTCCCC
>CAYUAM010000171.1:0-4669 GCA_964442805.1 uncultured Anaerolineales bacterium
TGTTACTCGTTCACTACCAGATGCCCGGCAGTAGGCGGTAGCGCACCCGCGAGGCGTAGTCTTTGTAGCCGTCAAGTTCTTCTTGGAGGGTCCTATCCTCAAGCGCCGTACGGACAACCCCCAGCAGCACCGCCAGCCCACCGGGGATAAGCGACCAGAGGGAGCCAAGAAGCAGGGGCAGTGCCAGCGATTGGATGATGAAGCCCAGGTAACCCGGATGGCGTATGAACCGGTAGGGGCCGGTGGTGCAGACCTTGTGTCCGCGCTCCTCCTGGATGCGGACCACCGTGGCGAAGTAGGCGTTTGACACCATGGCCCAACTGAATAGTGCTGAACCCAATATGAAGGCCACAGCACCAGCGAATTGGAGTTCGACTGCGACCTGTCCGCTCCACCCTAAGCGCACATCCAGCCCGGCCACGAGCAGCACGAGCACAAAATAGATGATGGCCCACAGGCCGGCGACGATTTTGTCCCACTCTTTCATCCCTCTGGTCTCAGCCCGTTCTGCGATGGTCTCCGGGCTGTAGCGCAGCATGATGGGGGCGTTGATAGATATCCCCACCAGGTTCAAGCCGATAAAGACCCAGGCCCATAACCAATCCAGGCGGCCCGAGGAGAGGAACAAGATGGCCGCTTGGATCAGTAAAGTGACCAGGACCTGAACCATTCGCTTCAAGATGGCAGCGGTCAGGTCAGATTTCCCAATTGGTTGTGCAGATCTATGGGCCTTCATCGTCTTTCCCTCCATATCCATCTCCCTCTATGTGACCCTTGACGGCACAGGCAAATAACATGGGCATGTTTCCTCGAGATAGGCACGGCGAAGCCCTTAGAGTCTCTCGGGTTCTTTATCCCCTGGTCCCGGCTTTAGCACCACGCCGGCGAAGCGATGGCCATCGCCAACTGCCTTCCCCGCCCACCCGGATATCTCGCCGCTGGAAACGCCACCAAGCCAGGAGGGCGAAGAGCAGGGCGAAGGCGAGCAGGCCACCGAGCCACGCGAGGTTGAGGCCCTGGAGCGCTTTGCCGCTCTGGTAGTAGTTAAGGGGAGAAAACCTGGCGAAGGCCTTTAAGTCCTCGTCAACATTGGCTAAGGAGGTGATGAAATAACTTGCCACCAAGAGGATGCCAGCGGTCATGGCCGCCAGACGGCGCGAGGGAAGCAGCATGCTCAATAGCAGCGCCAGCGTGCCAAAGAGCAGTACCACTGCCAAGAGTGAGATGAAGGGTAATGCCATCTTGTCCCAGCCTACACCCATGGGGGACCGGGTCATGGCCACGACAAAGCCCAGCCACAAGATGGCCAAGATGACCACGGTAACCACCACGAAGGCCAAAAGACGTCCCAGGAGGAGGGCGGTGCGGCTCAGGGGGTGAGCCAGCACCAGGTCTAAGATACCGTTTTCCTCCTCGCTGGCCAGAAGGCCACTGCCGGCCAAAACAGCGTAAATGCCAAGGATAAGCGGCATATAGGAGAAAAACTCTATGGTCAGAAACCCTTCAGGCGTAAACATAGTCTCGATGTCGCCGAAGAAGGCCATGAGTTCCCGCGGATAGGCCTTCAACAACTGAGTGAGTTGCTCCTGCTGGGCCGCCATTGTGGGCCAAAACGCAACGAGGTATAAGCCAAGCAAAGCCAGGGGAATGCCCCAGCCCAGGATCTGCCCCCGGGAGCGGCTCAACGCATAGCGGAAAATGGTCCTCATCTCACTTGACCTCCCTTCGATCAGCCTCGTAGTAGGCTAAGAAGATCTCTTCTAGCGAGGGATGCTGGGTCTCAAAATCGCTCACCGGGAAGGCGGATAGCGCCTTGATGAGGCCGTCCATCTCCCCTTCTATCTGTAATAGTACGCTGGTCCCGTCGTCCTTCGATAGCACGGTCACGCCGGGCACCTGGGCAAGGGGACTCACATCCACCGGTTGTTTGAAGCGGACCCTGGCCCGGTGCAGGGCGCGGTTGATCAGCGCCTTGGTCTCAGCCACCTCCACGACCTCGCCGAGGCGGATGATGGCTACCCGCTCCGCCACCACCTCCACCTCGCTCATGATGTGGGAGGAGAAGAAGATGGTGGCGCCGTTCGCCTGAGCCTCGGTGAGCAGGCGCAACACTTCATGTTGCATCAATGGGTCCAGGCCGAGGGTGGGCTCATCCAAAAGGAGCAGTTCCGGCCGGTGCATCAGGGCCTGCACCACGCCCACCTTCTGTTTGTTGCCATGGGAGAGGTTCTTGATAGGGGGCTTGAGGTCGACATCTAGTCGCGCGGCCAATTGGCGCACGAAGCCCCAATCCACCTTGTTTCCCCGCAGGGCGTTGAAGTAGCGCAGCGCGCCTTCAACGGTCATATTGGGGTCCAGTGCCATTTCGCCCGGCAAGTATCCGGTGCGGGCGCGCACCGCCACTGGGTCGGTCTGGGGGTCCATCCCCAGCACGCGCACCGATCCGCCGTCGGGGTGGATCAGGTCCAGCAGGCAGCGGATGGTGGTGGTCTTCCCCGCGCCATTGGGGCCGAGGAAGCCGAAGATATCGCCGCGCCGCACTTCCAGGTCGATGCCCCGCAAGGCGCGGACTGGACCATAAGATTTGGTCAACCCTAGAGTCATTATGGCAACTTGTGCAGACATAGAGACCTCCTTTCAGATGAACTCAGCGAGTGCTTGCGTGGCTCTCCAGGGCATGGGCGAATAACTCCCGATCCTCTTCTCGGATTATCTCCAAGGCTTTCTCCCCCAGCAAAGCAAGGATCTGAGGGAGATACAGATCCGTCCGCAGGTGGTGTTCCGCGATAAAGACCAAAAGGGGGCTGCTGGTCCAGGAGGCTCGGGCCTGGGTTGCGGTCAGCCATTCGCCCACTAGCACCTCTTCTCCGTCAATGACCAGGATCAACCCCAACCCGCCCGCCTGACTAAGGGCCTTTTCAGAGACGTGAGCCACCACCACACGACCGCCTGGCAGATCGAACTCGACAGTGGTATAGATGACGACCCGTACCCCTCGCTCGATGGCCTTCTCCAGCGCCGGTTGCAGGATAGGGAAGGTAGTGGGCAAGAGGGCCAAATAGATTCGGCTCTTGGCTTGGCCGATCATCTCTATGGCTTTGCCCGCAACGTTCTCAGGGCCCTCGATGTTCCAGACATATTCCGGGTTAGCGGCAGAAGCGAAGGCAGCCAGATCGTTTTTAAGGGAGGCGATGAGGTCCTCGTGCTCGCGGTGAAGTTGATCGAAGAAATCGTCGGCGGGAATGGGGGCGTATTTAATGGAGCCGTCTGTACGCAGGGTCATGGCCGCGCCACGAGCGGTAAGTTTGCCCAAGACCTCATAGATCATGGAGCGGGGAACGCCGGAGATCTTGGAGAGTTCATAGCCCGTGACCGGGCTCTTTCTGAGCAGGGCCATGTAGGCCTTGGCCTCGTATTCCGAGAAACCGATCTTCACTAGCCTGTCGACTGGATCGCCATTCATTTTCCCTTCACCATAGAGGTTAGTATCCTAACTAAGGCGTTAGAATTATAACTACGCATATTTTATACCTCCTTTTCAGGTTTGTCAAGGGGCAGAACCTTAAAATTTGATTGACACGAGGCCCTAAGGGCGGTATGATGGTCCTCGCCAATGATCATGAGAATAGGAGGGAGAGATGGCGAGGTTCGTGGTTGAACCCTTCCGCATCAAGATGGTGGAGCCGATCAAGCAAACCACCCGCCAGGAGCGGGAGCGGTTGCTGGTTGAGGCCGGCTACAACCCTTTTCTCATCAAAGCAGAGGATATCTTCATCGATCTCCTCACCGATAGCGGCACCGGGGCCATGAGCCAGGAGCAGTGGGCGGGGCTGATGGTGGGAGACGAATCGTACGCCGGCTGTCGCAGTTTCTATCGCCTGAAGGAGGCCATGGAGGCCATATTCGGCTTCCCCTACTTCGTGCCCACTCATCAGGGGAGGGCGGCGGAGCATATTCTCTTTGGCCTATTGGTGGAGCCCGGCCAGTTCGTCCCCAGCAATATGCATTTCGATACCACCCGGGCCAACATCCGAGCCCGAGGTGCTACCCCGGTGGACCTGGTAATCGAGGAAGGGTTAAACCCCCAGTCCCATCACCCCTTCAAGGGCAATATCGATGTCGAAAGGCTGAGGGGCTTCATCGCCGAGGTCGGCAGGGAGAAGATCCCCCTGGCCCTTATGACCATCACCAACAACGCCGGGGGAGGGCAGCCCGTCTCCTTGGAGAATATCCGCCAGATGAAGGCGGTCCTGGCCGAACACGATATACCCTTCTTCCTGGACGCTTGCCGATACGCGGAGAACGCCTATTTCATCAAGTTACGGGAGTCGGGTTACGCTGAAAGATCGACCTTAGAGATAGCCCAAGAGATGTTCTCTTGCGCCGATGGCTGTTACATGAGTGCAAAGAAGGACGCCATAGTGAATATGGGGGGCTTCTTGGCCGTGAGGGACGAAGAACTCTATCTGCGGGTCTGCGACCAGTTGATCCTCAAGGAAGGGTATCCCACCTATGGGGGATTGGCGGGGAGGGACCTGGAGGCCATGGCGGTGGGTTTATGGGAGGGGCTGGATGAGGGATATCTGGCCTATCGGATAGGGCAGACCAGATATCTGGGGGAGCGGCTGCTAGAGTTCGGCGTCCCCATCTTTGAGCCCATTGGGGGCCA
>CAYUAM010000172.1:0-2834 GCA_964442805.1 uncultured Anaerolineales bacterium
GGGCTGGGCGGTTTGGCCATGGAGGGGAAAGGAGGCACAGAGTTACAAGTGGCCCACACCCCCAACCTGGATGCTTTGGCCGCCCGTTCCATCTGTGGCCTCCTGGACCCGGTGGCCCCAGGGATAACCCCGGGGAGCGGGCCCGGCCATTTGGCCCTCTTCGGCTACGACCCGGTGAGGTGGAATATCGGACGGGGGGTCCTTTCCGCCCTGGGCATAGAGTTCCCCTTGAGGGAGAACGACATCGCCGCGCGGGTTAACTTCGCCACCATCGACACCCAGGGGAAAGTGGTGGACAGGCGGGCCGGTCGTATCAGCACCGAGACCGCCCAGCGCCTCTGTCAAAAGGTGAGGGGGAAAGTTGAACTTCCATTTGAATATTTCTTCGAGGCGGAGAAGGAACATCGGGCCGCCCTCATCCTGCGAGGGGAGGGCCTCCATCCCGCCCTCACCGATACCGACCCCCAGCGGACGGGGGTGAAGCCCCTTCCTTGTCTAGCCACCGCCCCTGAGGCGGAAAAATCCGCTCAGTTGGTCAACGGCTTCATCGCCCAGGTTAGGGAGGTCCTGGCCGATGAGGAGAGGGCCAACATGGTCCTCCTGCGGGGCTTCGCCAAATATGTGCCTTATCCTTCTATGGAAGAGCGTTTCGGGCTCAGGTGTTTAGCCATCGCCAACTACCCCATGTATCGGGGGTTGGCTCGGCTGGTGGGGATGGAGGTGCACCCCGTCTGTCCGGATATGAGGGGGGAGTTCGAGGCCTTGAAGGGGGTCTATAGCGATCACGATTTCTTCTTCCTCCATATCAAGGAGCCGGATAGCCGAGGCGAGGACGGCGATTTCGAGGGCAAGGTGCGGGTCCTGGAGGAGATAGACGCCTTGGTGCCGGAGGTGGTGAACCTTACCCCCGATGTTTTGGTGGTGACGGGCGACCACTCTACCCCCTCCAAATTGCGGATGCATAGTTGGCACCCTCTGCCCGTGCTCCTCTTTTCGGAATGCGCTAGGGTGGACGAGGTGGAGCGGTTCGACGAGATCAGTTGCGCTCGGGGAGGGTTGGGCCGCCTTCCCATGGTGAACCTGATGAGCCTGGCCCTGGCCCACGCCCAGCGGCTCACCAAATATGGAGCCTGAAGATGAGGGTTAAGGTTCGACTCTTCGCTGCCTATCGGGAGGCGGCGGGAAATAGCCAGTGGGATGTGGAGGTGGGGGAGGGCCAGAGCCCCCTCGACCTTTGGCATAGATTGGCGGAGGAGCACCCCCGCCTTTTGGATTTCAGCCACCCCTTGATGGCGGCCATAAACGGGGAGTATGCCTCCCTCGATGCCCCCTTACATGAGGGGGACGAGGTAGCCTTCATCCCTCCGGTGAGCGGGGGAGAGCCCGAAGGGCTCTTTGAGGTGACCAAGGAAGAGATCTCTGTACAGAGGTTGGTAGATGCGGTGAGGTCGGAGGAGGCGGGGGCGGTGGTGGTATTTCTCGGCACGGCCCGACGCCACTCTCGTGGCCGCGAGGTCGAATATCTGGAATACGAAGCCTATCCGGAGATGGCCGAAGCCAAACTGAGGGAGATAGGCCGGGAGATAAAGGAGAGGTGGGGCTTGGATAGGGTGGCCATGGTGCAGCGCATCGGAAGGGTGGATTTGGGGGAGGCCAGCGTGGGCATCGCCGTAGCCGCCCCTCACCGAAAGGAGGCCTTCGAGGCGGCAAGGTACGCCATTGACAGGCTAAAAGAGATGGCCCCCATCTGGAAGAAGGAAGTCTGGGAGGGGGGCGAGGAGTGGGTAGAGGAGTAGAGGGGGTTTCTTACCTCCCACGTCTTACTCTAAGAGTCCGGTAGGTGAAATCGTCGGCTTTTATGGTGTCCTTTAGCTTGGCTTTATGACCTCTCTAATGACCCGAAGTAGATCGGCCAAGGCGTAAGGTTTCTGTAGAAATGGAAATCCTCTTTCCCGTATGACGGGCCACTGCGACTTATCATCTGTGTAGCCACTGCTCATCAGGACCAGGAGTTGAGGGTTGCGAGAGAGGAGTTGGTCAACTAATTCAAGACCGCTCAGATCGGGCAGCACCACGTCGGCAAGGACGAGGTGGAGATCTTCCTTTTCTCTCTCAAAGATATCCAGCGCCTCTTTTGCGTTTGCGGCCTCGAAAGCGACGTAGCCGTTTTCACGAAGCGCCCTGGTGAGAAATTCACGCACATCTTCTTCATCCTCCACCAGCAGGATCCGTTCGCCACTACCCTGAAGCTCCTCTAACGAAATCGTCACTACAGTTTCCCTTTCTGCCTCTATCGGAAGAGCCGGCAGATAAACCTGGAACATCGAGCCTTGCCCGGGCTCACTGTAGACGCTTATCCACCCTTCGTGCTGTTTGACAATGCCATAGGCAACGGACAGACCAAGTCCGGCGCCAGTCTCCTTGGTGGTGAAGAAGGGCTCGAAGATGTGTTGCATGGTTTCTTTATCCATGCCGACCCCCGTGTCCGCAACCGATAGACAAGCGAAGTTGCCGGGCCGCGCTTCGGGGATAGCCTTGCAGTCCTTTTCGTCCAGGGTCACGTTTTCGGTGTTGATAGTCAGTTCTCCGCCTTTGGGCATAGCCTCTCTGGCATTGACGGCTATATTCATGATCACCTGCTCAATACTTGCTTCATCGGCTCGGAGGGTCCAGAGGTCAGGTTCCAGGTCAATGTTGATCGCGATGTCCTCACCGATGAGGCGGTTGAGCATGTCTAGCAAATGACCAACCGTCCTGTTGAGGTTGAGCAAGGTAGGCTCCATTGGGTGCTTGCGGCCAAAGAGGAGCAACTGACGCGTGAGCTTGGCGCCACG
>CAYUAM010000172.1:2934-4661 GCA_964442805.1 uncultured Anaerolineales bacterium
AGCTCCCACCGACCTTGCTGCCTCGCAAGAGCAAATTGATGGTTCCTGAGCACATCTATGACTTCGGAGGCCCCACACTTGTCAAGCGAATAAGAACAAATGACAATCATCCTGTATTGGGCAATGACATTGTCTATCTCTCCTTCATAGTCAGCGAAATCTCTCCAATCCTTTTTCTCAAGCCAAAGAGTATTGCCGGCAAGGCGAAGCCCCTCAAATCCTCTCTTCAAGGCTTCATCCTCTCTTGCGACCCAGCCCTGCAACACCTTATCGGCCTCGAATCTCCCTGACTTGGTGTACCACTGGCTGGCGTCGAGTATCTCAATCTGAGCCTTCTCAATGTAACTGTCCAGATCCTTTACTATGCTCTGTAATGATCTCTTTGCATCTTCACCCGTCAGAGGCTCTGAAGTAACCCATATGCAGAACTCATTATTCTCTAATCCATCCTTGAAATAGGGCACCAGAATCTCAATCAAGTCTTCTTTGGTCTGGTAGAATTGGCACAAGTGTGTGCCCCAGGGGGCCTGACCGAGAATGTCAATTCCCAATTCTCTCATCTCTTTCACCATCTTGCTCACTTCCCTTTTGGTAGGCTGAATAGGCTGACTTCGCACAACTTGTTAGTATACGCAGTATTGCGTATATCACTGCCTCAACTAGAAGTATGCTTCTACAAAGACAAAAAGGCACCAGCCGATATGCAACCGCCATTGCTATCTAGGTGCCTCACAGTGATTCTCTCCTACTACGTGATCTGATTAGCCTATGTACTCAGTGTCCTAGGTGTCTCCTCCGTGTAGCCCTGTGCTGGTAGCGTAAGCTTGCAACTATTTTACCATGTAAAGAAGGGGACGTCAATAGCGGGCAGGTAGCGGTTTTCACTGCGCAAACCTAACACCCGCACTTTCGAAGATGTTCTATACGCTAAGGGCTGGTTACCTCGCTGATCCAGGCGAGGTAATCTTTGCTCCCGACGGAAACCGGAATAGCGAGGATTTCGGGCACGTTGTAGGGGTGGTTCTCCTTAATAAGGGCCTCGACCTTTGGATAAGCCTCCATCTTGGTCTTTATGAGACATATCCACTCCCCGGCCTCCTCGACCTTCCCCTCCCACCAGTAGAGACTGGAGACAGGCCCTATGATCTGGACGCAGGCCGCGGCCCGCTCCTCGACCAGGGTATGTTGTAGCCTCTTTGCCCCCTCCTCGCTATCAATAGTGGTCATCACTTGGAGGTATTCGCTCATTTGCCCCTCCCCTACGGTGGCGCTCAACCCCGAGTCTGGGTTCCAGATGATGCCTCCGAGATGATACCCATTCTTGCGTATATAGGGCGGATCATTCCCTTAAATGACGAAAGTCTGCTGGCGAAGATAAGCGAGCCTAAAACACACGAGATTCCGCATATGATTAGGGTATTTGGAGCGCCGATCCTGCTTGCCAGGCTGCCGGCTAGTAAACTGCCAAATGGCGCCGTCCCCATGAAGGCCATCGTATAGATGCTCATCACCCGCCCGCGCTTATCATCATCCACGATGGTTTGCAAGACCGTGTTACTTGATGCGAAATGTACCATCATTCCGAAGCCGGTCAGTAGCAATAATAACAAAGAAAGCCACAAGAAATGAGATAGGGAAAAAGCGATTAGTCCGATCCCGAAGATGCTGGAAGCGATGGCGATCATCTTTTCCAAGCCCAAGACGCTCTTTCGCGAGGCTAGATGAAC
>CAYUAM010000173.1:0-4647 GCA_964442805.1 uncultured Anaerolineales bacterium
GGCAGCTCATACCAGCGCACCTTCTCCCCCACCCGGGCCCGCATCTTCCATTTTAACGATTTGGGGGCCTTCTCTATAACTTCCTTTAACCGCACGAGGCGTCCCGTTATCACTTCCCTTTCCTCCCCATGGAGGTATTCCGATGCCCAGGCCACCAACTTGTCGAGGTTGATAGTCAAGGTCTTATACCAGCCCCAGTCTGCGCAACAAAGCTTAGCGATCACCCTACAGTCGATGACTTCTCGGTCATCGCTTTCCCCCACTTCGTGGTCGCAGATGATGACATAGGTGTCCTTGATATCCTTCTCGTTCAATTGAACTATCTGCAGTTTGGAGAGGAGCAGTTCCGCCACCGGCACGGTATACTCATCGAACTCCAACCTTCCCACAAAATTCAGTTCGTGACACATGGGGAAGATATCCAGGAATATATCGGCGTCGAACCCCAGTTCAGGGTTCTCGAAGAGGAGCCGGCGGTGACCCTGAAGGGCGTTAAAGCGCCGGTTGGGCAGGTAGCCCAAATCCTCCAAGGCGCGGCCGATCTCCTCCCGCTGTCTCTTATACCCCACCAGATCCAAGTCGCCATAGGTCCGGGAGAGGTCGCGATGGGTGGCGCTTGGACAGTGGAGTTTCACCGCCTGTCCCCCGATCACCCTCAGGTGCACGCCTCGTTCTCTGGCCTTGTCTATGACCCTTCGAGTCTCTTCCTCCATAGTAGGCATAGTTCTCCCCCCCTTGTTAGACTAACCTTTCCCCTTGGGCCAGAGGCTCTTGGCTCCCGCCCAGTTGCGACGCACGTAACTCAGCACCCCTTGCGATTCCAGATAGTCGGTGAAGTCCAGCCCCCGCTCTCGACCCAACCCCGGGCAATTTAGATCCAACCTCAACTCCCTCCCCACCGGCACCAGGGGATAGAGCCTGCAGGCTATGGGCCGCATATCGTATATCCGACAAGCAAAATGGCCCTGGGGGGAGCGCTCCAAGAAAGCGCAACTACCATCCTTTTTGTGGGCCAGCCAATACCTCTCCCCCTTCCTTAAGATCACCGCCTCCTTGGCCCCCTTCTTCTGGGCATAATTTAAGATCCTTTTATACTCCTCCGGGGTGAGTTCCACCCAGAGAAAGCAGCACCTTCCCTTCCTGGTACATTGGTGGAAGAGTTCCCCTTGCAGAAATTGGCGAAAACGGCTTTGGGGAAGATAGCGCTCAAATATAATATAGACTAGGGCTAAAGTCAAGGCCAGGAAGAAAGCGAAGGCCCCCAAGGCTAAAGGCAGGCCATAAGCCAAGAAGGCCAAAAGGCCAGCCAGGAGGCTCACCGCCAGCCCCACTAGGAGCCATCGCCTTCCCAGCCTCATCCCTCGCTCTTCTCTCCTTTAATTAAGGCCATGGCTTGAAAGCGAAACTCCTGGGGGTTCAACCTCAAGGCTGAAACCGGTATCTCTACTACCTCGTCCCCCTCTTTATAAAGGCGCACCGCAAGTTGCCCCCCCCCTAGGTGGAGGAGAGACGCTTGATAAAAATCCTTCCATTCCTCTTTCAGGGTGCGGCGACCTATGGCTAATGCGAACCCTTGCTCATCGTACGAGAATATGGTGTGGTAGCGGCGTTTATACCACCACCAGCCGAAGGTGGCGGCGAGGATCAGGTTGATGATGAAGGCCAGCCAGGAGACGCGGATGTCCCTGATGGCGATATAGTTAGAGGCGGCCCAAAGGAAGGTGAATAGGAAAAAGAAGATGGTGAAAGCCTTAACCAGGCCGCTCATATTCAAAGGGCTGACCCTCTTCATTTGAAACATTTCACGAACCGGGGCATCCTGCGCCCTATATAAGACCTATTGGAGGTTATCTCCTGGGAGGAGAGGTCGACCAGGGCTATCCCCATCTCCTGGCTCTCCTCCCTCTCCACCACCGCCTTGGCTTTCCCGGAGAAAGCCCCTTTCTGGGGGATAACCAGCCAAGACCAGGCCAGGTTCCTCTCTTCCATAAAGTCCTTTATGGCCTTTAGGGTTTCGCCTAGCCTTTTCAATTCTGGGTCTCGGGAATAGACGAAGCAAGCGGCTTGGTAGTTGGGCATGGCGATCCAACTTATGAAGCGGGAGAGGAGGAACCCCCGGGCCCTCATATGGCCGGTTATGACCATGTCGAAGGTGAGGTCCCCCACCTGGTGCTCCCAGAAAGACTCGGTGAAGTCGGCCACCCAACGCCCCCCGCCCAGGATGAGGTTATGCTCCAGTTTGAGAAGATAATCCCTTAGTTCCATTATGGGTTATTTTAACATAATAGTCGAGGGGATGCAAGGGGGGGTCGGTTAGTCTCATTAAAAATGCGACAACTGTGGGAGAGTTGAGTGTGTCAATCAGACCTAACACAAGCGGAGTAGGGGAGGCCCTCGCGGCCTCCCGAAAGTAGGAGGGGACAAGCCCCCTCCCCTACAACCCATCTTTGCTTCCTGACGGCCCAGCAGGCCTCAGAAGTTACCACCTGAGGCCGTCAAAAGGGAGAGTAGGACAGGTTTCTATACCTGCCCTATCTAGGTCGTATGAGTGGCCCCATTTGGGTCTGGGTATGTGAACCCCCTGCCACCTATTTGTCGCATTTGATATGAGAGATACCGGGGGTGTAAGAAAGGGCCCTCCACGGAGGGCAGCCCCTTTGGTGGAGGGCCCAGTTGAAGCAAGCCGTTGTTATTCGGGCGGGATCTCGGCGTAGATGGTGGTGAGGTCGGCGCCCACACTCTTGGCCCGGCTGCGGCCCCAGTAGTAGAGGAGGAGGGCAGCGATCACCATCCAGACAGTGAACATGGGGCCGGAGGTCAAGATTTTACCCAGGTTGCCAGACCGCAGGGTGCCCATGAAGTTGTAGGCGTTACGGTCGAAGATCAAAACGTAGCCGACCCAGATGTTGACTAGGAAGGCCAGCCAACCCATCACCTGCACCAAGGTGGCCTTTTTGGCGTAGAGGGAGCGGTCGAAGACATCCTTCTTGCGCATGGGGAAGAGGGCACAAGCCAACCCCATCCCGGCGAAGAATAGGATGTCCCAGATGTCGGTGGCAGTCACCGCCCCGCCAGAGGACAAGATGGGCACCAAGGCTGGGATATTGAACCTCCCCGCCCCTCCGCTGAAGAGGTCGGCCTCACAGATCACCCCGAAGAGGCCGGCTATGGAGGTGACGATGATGGCGTTCACCGGGGAGTGCCACCTCTCGTCCACATCGGCTAGTTTCTCGGGCAGGATGCGGTCGAAGCCCATGGCGAATATCAGCCGGGAGGAGGTAAGGATGAAGGGCGGGATGTCGTTGGCCACCCAGCAGACGCCGAAGAGGAGGAGCAACCAGGCGAAGAGCCGCCCCCCCACCTCCCCGAACTGGCCGAAGGCGGAGAGGCCAGCGAAGACAGGCATCCAGGCCCCGATTTCGGGCAGCCCAGCCGTGGCGGAACTGCCCCCTCCGAAGCGCAAGAAGGCCACCGCGTCCAGGAGGCTCCAGCCGCCTTCTCGCCCCACCATATTGCCGGCCCTGGCCAGGAGGAAGGAGATGGTGATGTAGATGATCACGATGATCACCCCGGCGGTCATCATGGCCTTAGGCAGTTGCCGGCTGGCCTCCTTCACCTCGCCAGCCACGAAGGAAGCGGCGGCGTAGCCGATGTAGGCCCAGTAGACGAAGGGGAAGCAGGCTAAGACCGCCCCCCAGTAGCCGCCCGCGGCACCCGTCAGCCCCTGAGCGATGGCCGCTTTAGTGTACTCGACGGCGGTATGGCCGGTCATCATCTGGACGCCCTTATCCATGCTGGTCGGGCTGGCCATGAGGAAGACCAGATAGACCAAGACCAGGATGGCGGCCGGTATCCAGAAGAGGATCTGCAACAGTTTACCGGTCATGCGGGTGCCCATAGCGGCGGGGATGCTGAAGAGGGCCACCACCACCACGCCAAACAGGGTCATAAACCAGCCGGTGGCCAGGGCTGAGGTATCCACCCCGGCCATCCCTCCGAAAATGAGGGTAGCCTCGAAGGTAGCCACGGCGATCAGCCCGAAGGATACAGCGATGGAGAGGAATTCCAAGATGGTGGCCACGAAGGCGAAGCCCGGGTTTAGGATCCTAGACATGAAGACGTAGCCACCGCCCGACCTGGGCATGGAGGCGGCCAGCACGGCGTAGGCGTAGACCGAGATCAAGATCACGATGCCGATGAGGACGAAGCCCATGATTATGGGGTGGAGCCCCAAGAAATACTGGGCGCTGGGCACTGCCGCCGCACCGCCGGCCTGGAAGACCCGTTTCTGCCAGCCCAAGCCGATGGTGTTGCACAGGGCGATGAGCACTGCGGTGGTAAATCCGATCTCCCGGACCAACCCCGTGGCCTTACGAGCGAATAATACTTTTTCAGCCACTTTTTGTACCTCCTAAGATTACTAAGTATCTATATGGTGCCAAGAACGTCCTCTCCTATACCCGTCACCTCCTTTCTATAAAGAACAAGGCTCCTAGGAATTTAGAATCTCTTGTCTGGAGCCTTAACTTCACCTCCTCCCCTTGGAGATGAATAATAATGATAAAACCACTACAACGAAAAAGATCGGACAACCGGGCCAGATGTATCACTATCTTACCTCATTTTTGGCCCGATGTCAATAGTTTT
>CAYUAM010000174.1:0-4566 GCA_964442805.1 uncultured Anaerolineales bacterium
TGGTTGGCCCTATCCCTTAGCCTGCTTTTGGTGCTCTTGTCTTCCTTGGCCCTGGCCTACGGATTACGGGGGACCACTTCTAGGCGGTACGGCGCCTCCCTCTTGGCCCTGGGCCTCCTCATCCTGGTGGTCGCGGGCTTCAACCTGACTCGATATGAGTACGAAGGGAGCCAGGATTTCGCCCCCCTGGCCCGATTCATAGAGGGACACTCTCAGGCCAACGACGTCATTATTTTCAACTCCCCAGCGGAGACCGCCACCCTCCAGAACTATTACAAGGGGAGCCTCCCCGTCTATGGCCTCTTCGAGGGCGGCCCTCCCTTGCCCCCGGAGCGAGAGGGGCTCCTGCAAAGCCTGGCCGCTCGTCATCAGCGCATCTGGCTCATCCCCGGCCAAAGCGGCCGGGGCTTGGAGGCCTGGCTCTCCCAGGAAGGCTACCGGGCCTATGACGAGCCTTTCGGGGAGGAACGCCTGGCCCTCTACTTCTTCCCCTCCCAGCCCCTAGAGGAAAGGACGACACAGGCCCTCTTCGGGGAGAAGATCAAACTCGAGGGATACAGCTATTCGCCGGAGGTGCGAGGAGGGGAGGTCCTGCCGGTATCACTCCATTGGAGGGCGCTGGCAAAGGTGGAGGAGGATTACCAAGTCTTCGTCCATCTGGTGGACCAAGGGGGGGAGACCCGGGCCCAGCAGGATGGCACCCCCCTCTTGGGCTCCCGCCCCACCTCCAGTTGGCGGCCGGGCGAGGAGATAGAGGACCGCTACGCCTTGCTTTTGCCCAAGGAACTGGAAGCGGGCCAATATAGGCTCCTCATGGGCCTCTACCGCCTCAGTGACGGCCAACGGCTTACCCTGGCTGAGGGAGGGGATAGCCTCTCCCTGGGCTCAGTGACGGTGAAGTGAGGGTTGCCCAAATCATGGGGCTATGATATGCTCCCCATCTGAGGAGGCGGTTTGCGCAGGTTTGGCTCCCATCTTCTAGTACTCGGGCTCTACGCCCTTCTGACCCTCTTTTTCACTTACCCCCTGGTGGCCCACTTCACCACCCACGTGCCGGGCACCGACATCTGGGCCTTCGACGAATATACCTTCCTCTGGAATATCTGGTGGTTCAAGCACTCCCTCACCAACCTCCACGCCAGCCCCCTCTACACCGACTATATCTTCTACCCCCTGGGCATAAGCCTGGTGCTTTACACCTATAACCTCTTCAACGCCCTCCTGGCCCTGCCCCTGGGGCCCTTCCTGAACCTGGCCACCATCAGCAACTTGACTTTGGTCCTGGCCACGGCCCTCTCCGGCTACGGGACCTACCTCCTGGTCTTATACCTCCTGAGAAAAAGGGAAGGGATAGGGCAACCTTCCTTGGCTGCCCAGGGCGCGGCTTTCTTGGCCGGGACCCTTTATGCTTTCGGCTCCAACCGCCTGGTCTACGCCGCCCTGGGCCACTACGATATAGTGACCACCCAGTGGATACCCTTCTACGCCCTCTTCCTGGTGAAGACGGTGCGGGAGCCGGGGTTGAAGAACGGCCTCTTGGCCGGCCTCTTCGCCACCTTAACCCTCCTGGCGGAGATGACCTTCGGGGTCTTCCTCTTCTTCCTGACCGCCATCTACCTCCTCTTCGCCGGGAGGGACAAGATATGGAATCTCGCTTTCGGCAAACGCCTGGGGGTGCTCATAGCCACAGTCTTCACTACCTATCTTCCCGTCGGCTATCCGGTGATGGCCCAACTTTCGAGCGCCGACTATGCCCTGAAGGGGTGGGGCCATGCGGAGAGCCTGGTGGTAGACCTCCTGGGCTTCCTCACCCCCACCGCCCTCCACCCCCTTTGGGGGGGCGATTGGGCCCGAGAACTTACCATGGTGCGGGAGGGGACGGCCCGCTTCAAGGACGTGAACACCGTATATTTGGGTTGGGTGGCCATCGTGTTAGCCTTGGCCGCCGCCATCCGATACTGGCCCGAGGTCAAGGCCTGGGCGGTGAGCGCGGCCACCTTCGCCATATTATGTCTGGGGCCCCTTTTGCATATCAACGGCCAGTCCACCTTCGACCTGGAGGGGCTTCAGGTTAACATCCCCCTGCCCTTCATCATCCTTCATTACCTCCCCATCATAAAGGCCAACCGTGTCCCCAACCGCTTCAGCGTGGTCCTGATGCTGGCTCTGGCCGTCCTGGTAGCCTATGCCCTCTACGCCATATTACGACGGATAGAGCGGAAGCCCTTGCTCCTGGCAGGGACGGCCATCCTCGGATTCCTCCTCTCCTTCGAGCACCTGGCCATCCCCCTACCTCTCACCGACGCTCGAGTGCCCGACTTTTACTACTCCTTGGCCCAAGAGCCGGGCGATTTCGCCATCCTGGAGTTCCCCTTGGGCTGGCGAAACAGTTTCGGGGTCTTGGGGGCGGAGCAGACCCAGATCCAGTATTACCAATCGGTGCACCAGAAGCGGCTTTTGGGGGGCAACATCTCCCGCAACCCGCCCTTCAAATTCGATTACTATCGCCGCCTCCCCATCATCCGCACCATTGCAGAGTTGGAATCCTATGGAGAAGTAGACCAGGCTCAAATCCAGAAAGATAAAGCCTTGGCCTCGGAATTGGTCTATTTCTTCGACCTCCGCTACCTCATCTTTCACCCCGTCATCCCTGGCCGTCCGCCTTACGTGGATACCAGGCCTCGGGTAGAGAAATATGTACAGCAAGTGTTCTCCTTGGAGAAGGTCCTGGATCGTGATGGCTTCACCGTCTACAGGGTCGAAGGGTCGCTGCCACCCAAGGAAGTCACGGTCGATTTCGGGACCGAGGGGGCCAGGCTCTATCAGGGGGAAGGATGGAGTTGGGACGAGGTTTTGGATGGGGCCACGGCCAACTGGGCGGAGGCCCAAGGAGCCCGCTTCTTCCTGCCCCTGCGGCAGGTCAGCGATCAGCGCTTGATCATGCGGGCCAAGGCTTTCTCTTACCCCGGCGCGCCGGCCCAGAAGGTCACCGTGATGATCAACGGCCACCCTCTACCCCCACTAGAGGTGAGGCCCGACTGGACCGACCTGGAATTCGATATCCCCGCCTCCTCCCTCCACATCGGCCTCAACGAAGTGAGCCTACACTTCGCCTACATGGCCTCGCCCCATGAGGTCTATCCGGGTAACTTCGCTGTAGGGGCCACGGGAGTGACCTCCCCGGTGGAGATAAGCGTCAATAGCAGCCCAGATTTCGCCTACATCACCGTGGGGCAGGAGGATGGCTCCACCCATCGCCGAGGGTATAACCTGGCCGTCATCGACCCGCAGACAGGAAAGGTGGTGGAGAAGGCCGGCTTCGATACCCACGCCAACCAGTACGAGTCGCAAGACCTGGCCGATTTCATCGCCCAGATCCCTCCTGGTTACATTGTGGCGGTGGCGGTCAAAGAGGATGGGGCCGCCCACCTCACCGCCCAGGCAGTGGAGGCCCTGGCCACCTTGGGAGCCCAGGCGGACCTGAGGGGGAAGGTAAACCTCTCTCACGCCATCATCGGGGTGAAGGGAGCATCCCCAGGGACAGCCCTGGAGGCTACCGGGGAAGGCAACTCCTACCTCCATGTGGGAAAGAACCCCGACCGGCGCACCCTGGCCCTGGCCCTAGATTTCGTCACCCTTAGTCCGAAATAAGATGATGAAACTCAACCTCAGAAGGCTGGATATGGCCCTGGCGGCCTCCTTAGCCCTCATTTCCTTCCTCCTCTACCTTGCCACCCTGGCCCCCACCCTCCTCTTCGCCGACGGGGGGGAGTTCCAGTTTGTCCCCTACGTCCTGGGCCTCTCCCACCCCACCGGCTACCCCCTCTACCTCCTCCTGGGTTGGCTCTGGTCCCACCTCCTCCCCTGGGGGGAGGTAGCCTTCCGCATGAACCTCTTCTCCGCCCTGTGGGGCGGGGTTACCATAGGACTCCTATACTTAGCGGGCTTATTGACCCTAGACATGGCCACAATTGAGCCCATCTTCCTGCATCGGCCCTTGGCCGCCCTGGCCGCCCTAGCCTTCGCCACCTCCACCACCTTCTGGTCCCGGGCGGTCATGGCCGAGGTTTATACTTTTAACACCTTTTTCGTAGCCCTGACCCTCTTCATCCTCCTCCTCTGGGCCCAGGGAAAGGAGACCCGTCTCCTCTATCTTTTCGCCTTTTCATACGGCCTCAGCCTCACCCACCATCGCACCATGGCCCTTCTGGCCCCCGCTTACCTCCTCTTCATCTGGCTGACCGATTCATCGGTATTCCGTCGCCCCAAGAGGCTGGCCTATCTGGCCCTGCTCCTGGCCCTCCCCCAGTTACTATATCTCTACATCCCCCTCCGCGCCCCTTTCACCTCTTACCTCCGCCTCCCTTTGGCCCCGGGGCGGGAACTGGTACTATATGAGAACTCCCTCAGGGGCTTCTTGAGGCTGACCCTGGGGCAAGCCTTCGGCAGCCGCCTGGGGCTATATGGCTCGGCGCCGGAACTTTTGGCCGGGGCCTTCCACCTCTTGCGGCAACAATTCCCCCTCCCGGCCATAATCCTGGGCCTCATAGGCTGCGTCCGCCTCCT
>CAYUAM010000175.1:0-4547 GCA_964442805.1 uncultured Anaerolineales bacterium
AGGCCGGGGTGTAACCCAAGATGATGATGTGGGCCGATATGCGCGCTTTCCGCAGGGTAACCGCCTCACTGAGACAGGCCACGCCCAACATGGTGGCCCCATTGGCCAGGACCGTCCGAGCCACCTTGACCGCCCCGTGTCCGTAGGCATCAGCCTTGAGGGAGACCAGAATGCCCACCTCCGGGCCCACCATCCTTTTGATCTCTCGCACATTCTGGGCTATGGCGCTCAGGTCGATCTCCACCCAGGTGGGACGCTCAGGAGCGAAGATATGGATCCTCTTCCAAGCCGGGCTCTGCCGTACCAAAAGGCTCTCCGCTTGGGAGGGGTGGGCCAACAGTTTCTCCACCACCATCTCCATACGGGCCTCCGGCGACCCCTTGACCAGCACCACATCTCCAGGGCCAATAGTCCCGGCTATGCTGCGAACGGCGTCCTCGACGGTATAGGTCACGAAGATGCGCTCCTCTGCCAGGCCAGAACGCCGCGCCTCCTGAGCGATGATGCTGGCCCGCTCCCCTTTAGTAACCAAGTAGTCGACCACCTGCGCGGCCCGGCGCCCCACCTCCCTATGTCCCTCCTCCTCATAGGAACCTAATTGCAACATATCTCCCAGGATGGCCACCTTGGCCCTCCCTGAGAATTCGGCCAGGACCTCCAGGGCAGCCAGGGTGGAGGCAGGGTTGGCGCTGTAACTGTCATCTAAGAGGAGGCTGCCGTTTATCCCCTCCAAAGGTTTTAACCGCCCCTTCAAAGGCTCAAAACCCTCCAGCCTCTCCGTCGCCTCTCGCAAGGAGAAGCCGCAAAAGAGCCCCACACCAATGGCCGCCAAGGCGGTGTAAACGTTATGGCGGCCTAAGAGGGGCATCCTGACCTCGGCCCTCTCCCCCCTATAGTGGGCCTCAAAACGCAGCCCCTCGCGGCCCGTGGATATAGAAGAGGCTTGGAGATCGGCTCCTTCTCTCATCCCGAAGGTGATCACCTGGGCCTTAGTTCTCGAGGTCATCTCCCGCACCCGCGGGTCATCGAAGTTGAGGATGGCACACCCATCCTCGGGCAAGGCTTCCACTAGCCGTCCCTTCTCTCGGGCGATATTTTCCAGCGTGCCCAGGTACTCCAGATGGGCAGCGTTGACGCTCAAGACCACCCCCACTCGAGGCGAGGTCATCTGACAGAGTTCGGCGATCTCGTTGAAACTATCGCAGGCCATCTCCAAGACCGCCTTCTCCTGGCCCGCTCGGAGCCTCCCTAGGGCGATGGGCAGGCCGTAGCGTCCGTTATAGTTGGCGTGGTTCCTGAAGACGGAGAACCTCCCCTCCAAGACCTTGGCGATGGCCTCTTTAGCCGTGGTCTTGCCCGTGCTCCCGGTGACCCCGATGACCTCGGGGCCATACTTCCTCAGGATATATCTCCCCCATTGGCTGAGGGCCTGCTGGGTATCGGGAACCACCACGCAAGTCACGCCCAGACCGGAAAGGTCTAACTCCCTCTGGCAGAGGACCCCCGCGGCGCCATCGCGGCAGGCCTCCTCGACATAGTCGTGGCCGTCGCCCTTCTCCGTCTTCACCGCCAAGAAGAGTTCCCCTGGCTGAAGGATGCGGGAGTCGTAGCAGAAATCGGCGAACTCCCGCGCGAAGACGGGGCCATAGGTCCGACCATCGGTGGCTTCCAAGAGGTCTTCCAAATGGATCATGAGCGAAGGGCTACCGTTTCTCTGGCGGGGCCTGCCGGTAAAGCCAACCGCCGACTAGGGCGGCCAAAACCCCAATGATGACCCCCGCCACTTGCCGGTAGCCAAAGATGTTAGGGTTCCCCCCTAGCCCAATCATATCCGCGGTCAGCGAGATCAGGAAAAGGGCCACGCCCCCTATGAGCATGACCAGTCCTACTAGCCGCTTGTTCTCCATCTCTCTCCTCCTCATTCAGTCTTTGGTATGATTGTAACACCCTCTTTGAGGCTTCACAACCCCACCTTGCTTAGGGGAGACGACCTTGATAAAATGTGAAATCAGATTAAGAAAGGTTCTTCTGGTTAGGGTCCTCTTTGACCGCCAATCTCGCAAGATAGGATCCCCAGGCATCAAACCTAGTACAGCCGGCGGTCGCAGCATCGATCAGGCCGGATATACCTCCCAAGAGGAGGAAAGATGAGCAAATTGAGGGTAGCGCTCCTGTTCGGCGGTAGGTCGGCGGAGCATGAGGTCTCCCTGATGTCGGCCACCTCCGTGGCCGGGGCCATGGACCGCGCTCGATACGAGGTCTTGCTGGTGGGCATCACCAAGGAAGGACGCTGGCTAGCGGACCTGGAGGGCAAGGCTCAAAACCTCCACGATGTCTTTGACCTGGGGACCGAGGTACTCTTGCCGCCCGACCCTGAAATTCGAGGGTTCATTCCCATCAGGCCTCCTTCCCCTGAACCGGGCAACATTAGCGTCGTCCCAGTGGATATCATATTCCCCGTGCTGCATGGCCCCTTCGGAGAGGACGGCACCATCCAGGGGCTATTCGAAATGGCTGGCCTGCCTTACGTCGGGGCGGGAGTCCTCGGCTCCTCGGCAGGGATGGACAAAGATGTGATGAAGCGGCTCTTTCGAGACGCCGGCCTACCCGTGGTGCCTTGGGTGACCCTTCTGCGCTCGGAATGGGAAAGGAAACCTTCTGCGGTCATTCAAAGAGTGGAGGCAAGTCTCACCTACCCCCTTTTCGTCAAGCCCGTCAACCTTGGCTCCTCCGTGGGCATCTCCAAGGTGAAAGCGCGGTCCGAACTGGGCCCCGCCATTACCCTGGCTTGCCGGTTCGACCGCAAAGTGATGGTGGAGCAAGGGGTGAACGCCCGGGAGATAGAGTGCTCCGTGCTGGGCAACGATGAGCCCGCCGCCTCGGTGCCCGGCGAGATCATCCCCTCCCGAGAGTTCTACAGTTATGAGGCCAAATATATCGACGGGACCTCTCAACTGCTCATCCCCGCGCCCATCCCGCCCGAAACCGCAAAACGGGTCCAGGAGATGGCCCTGCGAGCCTTCCTGGCGGTAGAGGCCTGTGGGATGGCGCGTGTCGACTTTCTCCTCGACAAGGTCACGGGAGAGGTCTTCGTCAGCGAGGTAAACACCATCCCGGGCTTCACCCAGATCAGCATGTATCCTAAGTTATGGGAGGCCTCCGGGGTGCCCTATCCTGAATTGATCGACCGCCTCATCTCGCTGGCCCTGGAGAGGTTCCACGACCGAGAGAGGTCCCTCGCTCACCTTCAGGGAGACGAGAATGTCTGACCTCTTCCCAGGGAAGTCACGGTTCCGCTACCCCTCCCCACTTTCTGCCGGGAGGAGAAGATTCCTCTCGTGGCTTCAGATGTTGCCATCTGAGCCCTCAGAGGTTAGGTCTGAACTATGAGAAAGATGAAAACTATTTTGGGAATTTTAGCAATTTGCATTCTAATTACTGGTATTGGAATTGCTATTTTTGCGCTAAGACTAGGATTAGGGAACCCGGCGCTTACTACCTTCATAGAAAAAATTATGAATGAAACGCTTGAGGTAAAGGTTGCTGCTTACTTTGGAGCAGTAATAGAAGGCGATGAAAGAAAGGCTTTAGCAATTTGGCAGCTGCCCGATTGGGAAGGATGGGAATCTAGTGAAGCCGCTCCTCTTTTAAGCGAACGCCGCGAGAGTGTAACCAAAGAGTTAATCGTCATGGGTATAAAAGGTTTTGATATTCTCAGTATCGAGTGGTGGAGAACATGCTGTGAGCCAGGTGTGATTGATCTTCCCCGAGAGGCTGGCGGGGCGCGTATTCGCGTCCAATTAACGAGTCGCGATAACGCTAAATGCGTTTATATTCTTGATGTCTTTCATCGAGAGACAAGTTATTGGGGCAAAGCCGGAGGTTATCTGCCCCGACACTGGGTATTGCGCGATGTCTATCCTTCCGATCAAAAACCCCTCTTTTGGATTTATCCGCTCATGTTCTCCTTCTTGTCCAACTTTTACTGAAATTAGCAATTCCAAAAGAATGGGAAAGTAAAATTAAGTGGCGTCAGATGTTACCATCTGACGCCGTTAGACTGCATTTCAGGTTTGGCTGTCAGGAGCCGCCTTGTGATAGCACTGCCTAAGATCTCGCTTACCTCACCGCCCTTTGGAGAAAGCCTCCTTTTGCGCCGCCAGGAGTTCCTTGATGCCCTTATAGGCCAGGTCCAAGAGCCTCCCTAGCATCTCTGGGGAGAAGGGGCCACCCTCCGCTGAGCCTTGAACCTCTACATATTCCCCTTTATCGGTCATGGCCACGTTGAAATCCACCTGGGCCTGGGCATCCTCGTCATAGGTTAGGTCGAGGAGGGCTTCATCCTGCATCACCCCCACGCTGACTGCGGCCACCTGGCGGCGAAGGACCCCGGGAGACAAAAGCCCTCCCTGCACCAGTTTCCGCAGGGCCATGGCCAAGGCCACATAACCCCCGGTGATGGCGGCGGTGCGAGTGCCCCCATCGGCCTGTAAGACATCGCAATCCACGGTCACCGTGCGCTCCCCTAAGAGGCGCAGGTCCACCGC
>CAYUAM010000176.1:0-4542 GCA_964442805.1 uncultured Anaerolineales bacterium
TCTGTACCGGCGGCGTGGTCTCCTCGGTGGGGAAGGGGGTAACCGCGGCCTCTATAGGTCGCATCCTCAAGAGCCGAGGCTTCTCCGTCTCCATCCAGAAACTGGACCCCTATATCAACGTGGACCCTGGTACCATGTCGCCCTATCAACATGGGGAGGTCTTCGTCCTGGAGGATGGGGCGGAGACCGACCTGGACCTGGGCCACTACGAGCGGTTCATAGATGAGAACCTCACCAAATCCTCCAACGTCACCACTGGCCAGATCTACCAGGCGGTCATCGGCAAGGAGAGGCGAGGGGATTACCTGGGAGGCACCATCCAGGTGATACCCCACATCACCGATGAGATAAAGGCCAGCATAAAGAGGGTGGCGGAGGAGACGGGGGCCGAGGTGGTGGTCACCGAGGTAGGAGGCACGGTGGGCGACATCGAAGGGCTCCCCTTCCTGGAGGCCCTCCGCCAGATGCGACTAGACCTGGGCCGGGAGAACGTCCTCTACATCCACCTCACCCTCCTCCCCTACCTCTCCTCCACCGCGGAGTTGAAGACCAAACCCACCCAACACAGCGTCAAGGAACTGCGCAGCATCGGCATCCAGCCCGACATCATCGTTTGCCGCTCCGACTACCCCGTGAACGCGGGGTTGAAGGATAAGATCGCCCTCTTCTGCAACGTGGAGGCCCGGGCGGTCATCCCCCTGGTTACCGTGCCCATTATATATGAGATACCCTTACTCCTGGAGGAAGCGGGGTTAGGGGATATCATCATGGAGCGGCTGGGACTTTTGCCCCGCCAGCGGGACCTCTCTGCTTGGAGGGAGATGGTGGCCAAGATGAAGCGGCCCAAGGAGAGGCTGCCCGTAGCGGTGGTGGGGAAATATGTGAC
The DNA here is from genome assembly GCA_964442805.1 of uncultured Anaerolineales bacterium. Lineage (GTDB taxonomy): Bacteria > Chloroflexota > Anaerolineae > UBA7937 > UBA7937 > CAYUAM01. Next base: position 887 of record CAYUAM010000176.1, read on the forward strand.
TTTGCCCGATGCCTATATCAGCGTGCGGGAGGCCCTGCATCACGCCGCCCTTCATCACGACCGCGATGCGGAGATAACTTGGGTCGACTCCGAGGAATTAGAGAAGGGGGAAGGATGGGAACATTTAGAGAGGGCCAAGGGCATAGTGGTCCCCGGGGGCTTCGATGTTAGAGGGATGGAGGGGAAGATAAAGGCCTGCCGCTTCGCCCGGGAGAACAAGGTGCCATATCTGGGGCTTTGTCTGGGCATGCAGATCATGGTCATAGAACTGGCCCGCCACGCCTTGGGGAGCGAGGAGCCCAACAGCACGGAGTTCGACCCCCATACCAGATACCCGGTCATAGACTTCCTACCCGAACAGAGGAATATCACCGACAAAGGGGGGACCATGCGGTTGGGAGCCAACCCCTGTCGGGTCATATCTGGCACCCTGGCCTCCCGGGCCTACGGACAGGAGATGATCAGCGAGAGGCGCCGCCACCGTTATGAGGTGAATAACGATTATCGGGAACTCCTCACCTCGGCGGGGCTGGTGGTGGGCGGCACCTCCCCCGATGGACGGCTGGTGGAGATAGCGGAGATAGAAGGCCACCCCTGGATGGTGGGAAGCCAGTTTCATCCGGAGTTCAAATCCCGCCCCAACCGCCCCCACCCCCTATTTCGCGACTTCATGGGGGCGGTGAAGGAAGTAACGGAAAAAGAGAAGAGAGCCATCGTAGCGGAAGCCTGAATAGATGGAGGTCATTAACCATGGAGATCTATCTAGATACCGCCAATATCGAGGAGATAAAGAAAGCGGTAAGATTGGGGGTGATAAGCGGGGTAACTACCAACCCCACCCTCATGATGAAGGCCGGGCGGGGCGACTACCGGCAAGTCACCCAGGAGATTTGCTACCTGGTGCAGGGCCCGGTGAGCGCCGAGGTGACCAGCGAGGAAGCGGAGGGGATGGTGGCCGAGGCGGAGAGGATAGCCCGCTGGTCGCCCCACGTGGTGGTGAAGGTGCCGGTGACGGAGGAGGGGCTTAAGGCCATCCACACCCTCTCCCAATGGGAGCCGAAACTGGAAACCATCTGCGAGGAGTGCGCCTGGGAGGGTGAGTGTGACACCGACCAAGAGATGGCCTGGCGCATGGTGGCCTCCCATGGCCTCCGCACTAACGCCACCTTGGTCTTCTCCCCCAACCAAACCCTCCTGGCCGCCCTGGCCGGCGCTACCTTCATCTCCCCCTTCATCGGCCGCCTGGATGAGATCGGCCACGACGGCATGGAGATATTGGAGGATATAATCCAAATCATCGAATATTACGACCTAGAGAGCCTGGTCATCGCCGCCAGCATCCGCCACCCCCTCCATGTTACCCAGGCCGCCCTGGCCGGAGCCCATATAGCCACCGTCCCCTACGATGTGCTCATGAAGATGATAAAGCACCCCCTCACCGACGTAGGGGTGGAAAGGTTCCTGGCCGATTGGAAGAAAGTTAAGGGTTAACACGCTTTGATGCTTCTCCCACCGCCTGTCCAAAGAAGGCAGGCGGTTTTTCATTACTGCCCTGGCCGCCGATGGGGTATAATCTAGTAAGATATGCAGCGCACCTATGTTGCTTTAGATATCGAGACCACGGGGTTAGATCCCCAGCACTATGCTATCACGGAGATAGGGGCGGTGAAATTTCGGGGCTCGGAGGTCCTAGAGACCTGGTCCAGCCTGGTCAACCCTCAACGCCCCATCCCCTATCATATCCAGCGCCTGACCGGCATCAAGCAAGAGGAGGCCGATAGCGCTCCCTCCCTCTTTGCCCTCCTGCCCCCCCTCTCCCGCCTGGTGGGCCACCACCCCCTGGTGGGCCACAATATCGCCTTCGACCTCTCCTTCCTCCGCAGGCATGGGGTTCTTCTCGACCGCCCGGCCATCGACACCTTCCAACTGGCCACCATCTTGGCCATCTACGTCCCTGGCTACAGCCTGAGCGCCCTGGCCCAGAGCCTGGGGGTAAAGGTAGAGGAGGCCCACCGGGCCCTGGCCGATGCTAAAGCAACCAAAGAACTTTTTTTGACCCTTTGGGAGCGGGCCCTTTCCCTGGACCTGAAGACCATCCAGGAGATAAATCGCCTGGCCGAGGGCAGCCCTTGGCCCTTCCGCCAACTCTTCCTGGACGTGGAGAGGGAGAGGTCTCGCTCCGCCTTCGTGGGCTCCATCCGGGAGCGGCTAGCGGCCCAAGAGGGTTCCCTCCTCAGCCCCTTGGTCCTAGAGGGCAAAGGGGAGCGGCTCCAGCCCTCCACGGCCCCTCGGCCCCTAGATATCGACCTCTTGAGGGCCATGGTGGAGCCAGGAGGGCTCCTGGAGAGCCATCTACCTCACTATGAATATCGGCCCCAGCAAGTGGAGATGCTTAAAGGGGTGGCCCGCACCCTGAACGAAGGGGGACACCTCCTCTTGGAGGCAGGCACGGGGGTGGGAAAGTCGTTGGCCTATCTCCTCCCGGGCATCCACTTCGCCGTGGAGAACGGCCAACACCTGGTCGTCTCCACCAATACCATCAACCTCCAAGATCAACTCTTCAAAAAGGATATCCCCGACCTAGAGCGGATGCTCCCCTTGGAGTTCGAGGCCGCCCTCCTCAAGGGGCGCAGCAACTACCTCTGCTTGCGAAAATTGGCCCATCTGCGTCTCCGCGGGGGGTTGTCGGAGGCGGAGATAGGGCTCTTAGCCAAGATCCTGGTCTGGCTCCCTTCCACGGTGAGTGGGGACCAGGCAGAACTAAACCTAGTAGAGGAGGAACAGAGAATTTGGGCCCGCCTCTCCGCCGAGGAGCCCTGCGAGGCCGAGCGCTGCCCCCACTTCGAGCGTTGCTTCTTCTACCGCGCTCGCCGCCGGGCGGAGGCGGCCCACCTCATCGTGGTCAACCACTCCCTCCTCCTCTCCGATATGATGACCGAGAACCGGGTCCTTCCCCGTTATAGCCACCTCATCATAGACGAGGCCCATCACCTGGAAGATAGGGCCACGGAGCAACTCAGCCTGGAGATAGGCCAACGCTGGCTCTACTTCCTCTTGGACGGGATCGCCTCCGGATCGGGGCGGGGGCTCCTGAACTACCTGCCCTTGAAGGGCTCATCTTCCCCCTTCCGACGAGAGGTAGAGGGTTACGCCGCCGATTTGAAGGAGGAAGTGGCCCAGATGCGGGGGATAATGGAGGCCTTCTTGTCGGCCCTATCCGCCTTCTTGAACCAACACCGTCGCGGCAACGGTCGGTACGATGAGCATATCCGCTTCACCTCCGCCCTGCGGGCCCAACCAGGCTGGGCTCAAGTGGAGATAGCCTGGGAGCCCCTCTCTTCCCGGCTGGCCCGGATAACCCAAGGGCTGGAAACCATCCGCCAAGGGGTGATGAGCCTAGGGGAGAGGCACGAAGAGCTGCTCTTGGAACTGGCCCAGAACGGCCAGGAGGTGCACAATCTGAAGGAGGAATTGGAAGCCATCATCGCTCAGCCCTCCCCGGAGCGGATATATTGGGCCACCATAGCGGCGAGGGATAAAAGCCTCTCCCTACACGACTCGCCCCGCCAAGTGGCTCCTCTCCTGTGGGAGAGGCTCTTCTCCCCTCAGGAATCGCTGATCCTGACCTCGGCCACCTTGCGGACGGGAGAAGGTTT
>CAYUAM010000177.1:0-4511 GCA_964442805.1 uncultured Anaerolineales bacterium
CGAACTCTGCTCCGGTTGCGGCCTCTGTCTGGCCGCTTGTCCCTATGAGGCCCTCTCTTTAGATAAAAGGAGGGGGGTGATGGCCATAAACCGGGTCCTCTGCAAGGGGTGTGGGGCCTGTGCTGTGGCTTGCCCCTCCGGAGCCATCGTGGTGAGCCATTTCACCCTCGAACAACTCCTCGCCCAGGTAGATGCGGTGGTATAAAAGGAGAGCTGTATGAGCATTCGTGCCATCTTGGAAGCCAAAGATAGCCCTCTGGAGGCCATAAGGGGGCTCTTGCGGGGCCTCTTGGAGAAGGGGGTGGTTGAGGCCTTGCTCGTTCCCTTGGAGGCTCCCTCCGGCCATAGCGTCATGCCTGCCTTGGTGCGGGAGCCCGCCCGATTGGAGAGGGCCAACCCCCTGGCCCCGGTGATGGCGGTGAATGGGGCCACTTTGGTCTCCGCCCTGACTGTGCGGCCGCCAGGGGGGAAAATCGGGGCCGTACTCCGCTCCTGCGAGGTTAGGGCGCTCATAGAGTTGGTCAAATTGAAGCAAGCCACTCTCGATAACCTGCTCGTTATGGGCATAGATTGCCTAGGTACCTATGAGGTGGCCGATTATGACCAAATGGCCCAGGATTCTCCCCTGGAGGAACTCCTGGCCGGGGCACGAAGCGGGCTATTGGCTCCACGGGAGGGTTATCGGTTCCGCCCCGCTTGCCGGATCTGCGAGCGCCCCATCCCCCATTACGAGGGGATGCTCATCGGCCTAATCGGTCTAGGAGAAGGGCAGATCCTCCTGGAGGTGGAAGAAGGGTTGGCCGAGATCTTGGAGTTGGAGGAAGGAGAGGTCGCTGGGCGGGAGGAGACTGTCTCTAGATTGATAGAGGAGAGGGCGAAGGAAAGGGATGAGGCCTTCGCCAGGTTTTGGGGGGAAGTGATAGATATGCCCAGCCTCCTGGCCCAATTTTCCACCTGTATCCGTTGCCACAACTGCATGGTGGCCTGTCCCCTCTGCTATTGCAAGGAGTGCCTCTTCCGCACCGCCACCATGGCCCATGAGCCGGACACCTACCTGCGGTGGGCCCAGCGCAAGGGGGCCATCCAGATGCCCACCGACACCCTCCTTTTCCATCTGACCAGGCTCAACCACATGGTCACCTCCTGTGCGGGGTGCGGGATGTGCGAGAGCGCTTGCCCCAGCCATATCCCCCTGACCACCATCTTCCGGGCCGTGGGGCAGGAGGTGCAGGCCCTCTTCGATTACCAGCCCGGCCGGAGCCTGGAGGATGAGTTGCCCCTGGCTACCTTCAGGGAGGAGGAGTTCCAGCAAGTCTGAGGAGGCAGGAGATGGCGGAGGAGTTGATTCCCATATATATCATGGGGAAGAGGTATGAGGTCCCTTCCACCCTAACCATCATGAAGGCTATGGAGTGGGCCGGATACAAGTTGATCCGGGGGGCGGGTTGCCGGAGCGGCTTCTGTGGGGCTTGCGCCACCGTCTATCGCATCAAGGGGGATTATCACCTGCGCATAGGTTTGGCCTGCCAGACGGTGGTGCAACCGGAGATCTACCTGGCTCAGATCCCCTTCTTCCCCGCCGAGAAGGCCCTCTACGACCTGGAAAAACTAGAGCCCACCCCGGCCCAGATCTTCCAGATCTATCCCGAAGTCTTGCGCTGCCTCAGTTGCGGCACCTGCACCAAGGCCTGCCCTCAGGAGATAGAGGTGCGAGATTATATGGCCGAGGCCATGAAGGGCCATATCGCCGCCGTGGCCAATAAATCGTTCGACTGCATCATGTGCGGGCTGTGTGCCGCCCGCTGTCCGGCCGAGGAGGCACAGTATAACGTGGCCATCCTCTGCCGCCGGCTATACGGAAAATATCTAGCCCCCAGATCGAAGCACCTTGAAGAGAAGATGGAGGAGATAAGGGCTGGGAAGTTCGATCAGGAACTAGCCCGCTTGAAGGCTATGAGCCAAGAGGGGTTGCGTGGCCTTTATAAGGAGCGGGAGATCGAGCCAGAGTAGGGCTATGAGGTGAGCGATGTCTTATACGGCGGAGATGCGAGAGTCCATAGCCAAGGTGGAGGCTACCCGGCCTCGGAGGCTACAGGAGACCCACCCCCGCCTGCCCCCTGAAGAGAAAAGGGATATCTTGAGGCGCTTCCACCCCGACTATTTAGAGGGAGGGATGCGGGAGTTGCGGGTGGGCCCCAATAAGGGGGACCGCACCCCCCATGAACTGGCCGACCTCCTGGAGGGGCGCAGCCACATCGACCCCCACGCCTTTGACTTGAGCCAAGTGGACTATAAGGCCGATGTCCTGGTCATCGGGGGAGGGGGCGCGGGGGCCTCGACCGCCCTCCTGGCCCAGGAGAACGGGTCCCAGGTCATCTTGGCCACCAAATTGCGCCTCGGCGATGCCAACACCATGATGGCCCAGGGGGGCATTCAGGCCGCCGATAAGCCCAACGACTCCCCAGTCATCCATTACCTGGACGTGATGGGCGGGGGCCACTTCGCCAATATCCCCGAGTTGGTGGAAGCCTTGGTCATGGACGCTCCCATGGTGATCCAGTGGCTGGAAGGGTTGGGTTGCATGTTCGATAAGGAGCCCGATGGCACCATGAAGACCATCCACGGGGGTGGCACCTCCCGCAAGAGGATGCATTTCTCCCGGGACTACTCCGGGGCGGAGATCATGCGCACCCTGCGCGATGAGGTGCGCAACCGCGAGATTCAGGTCCTGGAGTTCGCCCCGGCGGTGGAACTGGTGATGGATACCAACGGCCAGGTGGCGGGGGCCATCCTCTTGAATCTGGAGACGGGGGAGTACAGCCTGGTGCGGGCCAAAACGGTGGTCCTGGCCACCGGGGGCTCTGGTCGCCTCCATTATCAAGATTTCCCCACCACCAACCATTATGGGGCCACCGCCGATGGGCTGGTCTTAGGCTATCGGGTGGGGACCAAACTGGCCTTCATAGACACCATGCAATACCACCCCACTGGGGCGGCCTATCCGGAGCAGATATTGGGACAGTTGGTCACGGAGAAGGTGAGGGGGCTAGGGGCGCAGTTGGTTAACGTGGAGGGCCAGCAGTTCATCCACCCCTTGGAGACGCGAGATGTGGAATCGGCGGCCATCATCCGGGAGTGCCAGGAACGAGGGAAGGGGGTGGTCACCCCCACCGGGCAGCCTGGGGTGTGGCTCGATTCCCCTATGATCGACATCCTGAAGGGCCCAGGGACCATCGCGAAGAACCTGCCGGCCATGGTGCGCCAATTTAAGCGGTTCGGCATCGACATGACCAAGGAGCCCATCCTGGTATACCCCACCTTGCACTACCAAAATGGAGGGATAGCCATCAAGCCCGATGGCTCCACCGATATCCCCAACCTATATGTGGCCGGGGAGGCATCGGGAGGCGTGCACGGCCGCAACCGGCTGATGGGGAACTCCCTTTTGGATGTAACGGTCTATGGGCGGAGGGCTGGTAGGGCCGCCGCCCTGAGGGCCAAGGAGGTAAAATTAGGCCAGTTGACCTTGGATCATCTGATAGGTTGGGAGCGCCAACTGAAGGAGGCCGGGTTGGAGCCTCGGGTGGTCTCGCCCCTTCTCCTGCCCGATTATACCCGGCCGGTCAGAAGATAGGCTACGAGCGAGTCGTTGAAGCCGAGAAGTGGCCAGGGCCCTGAAGTCCTGGCCTTTGTATTTCTGTCTTTGACAGCCAGGGGTGAGATAGGTATACTGGAGGACGAAGCCGATGGTCACAGGAGGCGCCATGGGCGATGAAGGAGTAGAGTATTACCCTCGCATAAAGGACCTCCCCACTAGCGAGCGGCCTCGGGAGAGGCTGAAAAGGCTGGGCGCTGGAGCCCTCTCTAACTCCGAACTTTTGGCCATCATCCTGCGCACCGGGGTGGGCGGTGAGAACGTGATCGATCTGGCCACTCGGCTCCTGGCCCGCTTCGGCGGGCTGATGGGCCTGGCCAGGGCAGACTTCTCCCAGATCAGCGCCCTGAAGGGAGTGGGGGAGGCCAAGACCGCCCAGGTGAAGGCAGCGCTGGAATTGAGCCGTCGCCTCCTGGCCTCCTCTCCCCAGGAACGCCCCCAGGTCCGCTCCCCCGCCGATGTGGCTAATCTCCTGCTTTTGGAGATGGGGGCCCAGGAACAGGAGGAGATGCGCGTCCTCCTCTTGGACACCAAGAGCCGAGTCTTGGCCGCGCCTACCATCTACAAAGGCAGCCTCCACACCTCGGTGGTTCGCGTCGGGGAGTTGTTCCGACAGGCGGTGAGGGAGAATTGCGCAGCCCTCATCGTGGTCCACAACCACCCCTCGGGCGACCCCACCCCTTCCCCCGATGATATCGAGATCACTAAGCAACTGGTGGAGGCAGGGGAACTTCTGGGCATAGAGGTCTTGGACCATTTGGTCATAGGTAGCCAAAGATACGTCTCCCTCAAAGAGAGGGGACTGGGCTTTGGATAGGGTGGAACCGTGCCTCAAGTCAGGGTGAAATGGGTGGAA
>CAYUAM010000178.1:0-4507 GCA_964442805.1 uncultured Anaerolineales bacterium
AAAATATAGATCCGGCCTCCCTTCTCCACCCAGACATCCCTCATCTGGTACCAGGGCTCACCGTGAGGTCGTTTATAGACCTTTTCATATGCCGTTACCCCATTCACAGTGATGGTTCCCTCTGAGATAGTGTTCGATTTCACGTATTCTCTAATCCATGTTCTTTGATAGGTTTGTTCATAGACCTCTTTCAGGCTGGAACCAGGCGGCACCTCCCTGCTCTCGATCCGAACGGATTGGGAAAACCCAGGGAGGGCAACGCCGATCAATTCATTGGCATCCAAGGCCTCATCATAACTTGGTTCATACGAAGACCAGATTTCTGAGAAGGTCCGCCAATCTCCGGGGCAATCGAAAGAGGTCTCGTCGTTTTCAAAATGTCTGATGGCAGGCTGACTTATGTCCCGGAGCATGAAAAAAAGGCCCAGGCAAATACAAAAGGATGCCAGGAGCCCCATGGACACAAGTGCGACGATGGCCCAGGGTTTCTTATTCATAGTCTTGTCATCTCCTCCTCACTAGAGGTCATTGTCTTCACCGTCTTTGCTTCGTATCCCTGATACTTCCCTCTACCCTTTTGCGCCTCGGGGATTAAAAGCCCGCTGAGCATCCTCATCGGACATTTCCTCTGGCCAGGGAGGCGAATATGCCACCGAAGCAAAGGGCGGCGAAGATGATGAGTGCTCTCCTTATGCTGATTAGAAAAAGCGAAAAGTGCTCGGGGGTAATTTGCACCTTTCCTACGTATATGGCAAATATCAACATGGCGATGCCCATGCTGAGCATCTGCCCGATCAGCCGCATGGTCCCCAGCGTGGCTGAGGCTACCCCATAGGATCTCTTTTCGACGGAACTCATGACCGCATTTGTATTGGGAGAGGAGAAGAGGGCAAAGCCCAAACCGAGGAAGACTAAACTCGCTATGATGAACTCCAAGGCCGTCTTCTCGTTCAGAAAAACAAGAAACAAAAGCCCTACCACCGTCAAGGCCATACCTGTCGAAGCGATTATCCTCGATTCGATCCGGTCGGAAAGCCTGCCGGCAAATGGTGAAAGAACCGCCATTACCACGGGCTGGGGTATCAAAATCAAGCCCGCGTCTTGTGGCCCCAGCCCTTTTATGTATTGTAAATAAAGGCTCAATAGGAAACCCACGGCTGAGGTAGCACTATAGTTAATAAGGGCTGCTATGTTAGAGAAAGCGAAGACCGTGTTGTTTCGGAAAAGGTTCATGTTCAAAATAGGGCTTTCCACCCTTATTTCCCACCTAACGAAGGCCAAAACCCCTAAGACACCTGCTAGAATCAGCCCCGCCCCCGATATAGTGGGCAGCAGGGAAAAACCATACATGATGGCTATGAGCGCGAGGCCGTAGATTATGGAGCCGATGAAATCGAACTTTTCTCCCTTGGCCTCCGCCCACTCTCCCTCCAGTTTCCAGAAAATAAGGGCCATTATTATCAAGCCCAGAACTACATTGGCCAGAAAAACGCTCCGCCAGCCAAAATATTGGGTTAGAAACCCTCCCAATATTGGGCCGAGAGATAGCCCCAGATAAACGGCCGCCGCATTTATCCCCAAGGCCTTGCCCCTCTCCCCTACAGGAAATACCGAGGTTAGAATGGCTACCCCCGTACCAAATATCATGGCCCCCCCGATCCCCTGCAAGATTCGGAAGCATATTAGCAGGGTTGCTGACGTCGAGATCGCGGAGAGAAAAGACGAGAGTGTATAAATCGAGATGCCGTAGGTGAAGATCCTCTTCCTTCCATGTATATCCGCTATCTTTCCAAAGGGGACAAGGAACATCGCTGCCGCCAAAAGGTAGGAAGTGGCCACCCAACTCAAGATGAGCGCGTTCATGGAAAACTCTTTCCCTATGGAGGGGAGGGCAATATTTATGGAGGAGCCCATAAAAGGCGCAAGGAAAGAGGAGAGCGTAGCAACGAGGAGAACGACCCGCTTAAGAGTATCGTCCCTAGGATTCACCATACCTCTTCCATATGTGATTTAGATGGGCTTCCGAATTTCGAACACCCGCGGGCGGAGCGCGGTCCGCTGGCAGGGTCGAGGACTAGCGCACGCACCTCAGGGCGCGAGGGCATATCCACCACTAGGGATGATTTTATCGCCTCCCGCAGCCAGAAGGGGATACCTTTTGCCTGGGAAAAATCGCATATTCTCTACTAGAAGGTCTTTGCCCATAAAAACGAAAAAAACCAAGTGCTAAGTCCAGCCCTCCGCCGCCAGGGCCTCATGCAGTTCGTCGGGATGATGGCGGGAATAGTATTCGAGACGACTGGATTCGGAGTGGGCTTTGCTGTAGGGCCAGCCACCGGCCATGTGATCGCGCTCATGCAGTTCGTGCAAGAGCACATAGCCCCGCTCCGGCTCCTCGATGGCATCATCGATCCAGACCTCATTCTCCGGCACGAATTCATAGACATAGTCATGACCGCCGGCCGTAAAGTCGATGTCGAACACGCTGCGCACCAGGCGCCCATTAACGATCCAGACACTGAGGCCATTCTCTAGCCTTTTCCACAGCCGCTCGTGGACCTCTCGACCATCCGGCAATTTTTGCCCTTGATGGGTCAAGCGGCGCAAATCCCCGGCGCGACGGCGCTCCTTACGTTCCGCCCGGTCAGCCTCCTCTAGGGCTTTTTCATACGGCATGCCCTGCGCCATGAGCCGATTCTCCACCATCAAGTGGTCGATAAAAAACCGCCGTTCATCGTGCTCGGCTTCCTGATCGATCCAGAGTTCGTTCAAGGGGATGTAGGGATACCGATAGTGCTGGCCGAAGTTGGTAAACTCTTCGTCGATATGACCGCGGATGTAACTGCCATCGACGATCCACACCTGCAGGTTGCCGTACTGCTCATCCTTTTGAAGGTAAGGCGGTTTTAGTGATTCCGACATTGCTCCACCGTTCCGGCTGGCGCATTCACCTGTTTATCCATTTCAGGGGCAGGGAAGACAGTCAACCATCAATTTGCACTTAGTGGTGTCAGGAGTTAACTCCTGACACCACCTTGAACCACATCGCTGTTACGCAAACAGCGCTAGTATAAGGCAAGGAGTCCTCCCCGTCAACCTGGGAAGCACAAACATGTCCATCCTCTGAAATATCGCCTGGGCGCGGGTCTGGACTCACGACCTAAGATTTGCCTTGACACTTCATCTTCCGCCGACAATAATGAGATACCACTACAACTCTAGGAGGTTACATGATCCGTCTTCTTCATTACGGCCTCGGTCCCATAGGGTGTGGGATAGCCAGGGTGGCCTGTCAGAGGGAAGGCCTAAAGCCGGTGGCCGCCGTGGACATCGACCCGAACAAGGTGAGGCAAGACCTGGGCTCGGTCATCGGCCTCGAGCGGCCCCTGGGCATCCTCGTCTCGCCAAAGGTCACCGCCCTAAAGGGGGTCGTCGCTCAGGTGGCCATCCACTCCACGGGCTCCAACTTAGAGGAGGTTTATCCTCAATTGGAGGAACTGATAAAGGCGAGGCTAGATATCATCTCCACCTGCGAGGAGTTGGCCTATCCCCGGCTGAGCCATCCGGATCTGGCAGCCAGACTCGATCGGTTAGCCAAGAAGAACGAGGTCACCGTCTTGGGCACGGGGGTGAACCCAGGATTCGTCATGGATACCCTGCCCCTAGCCCTCAGCGCAGCCTGTCAGGTAGTAGAAAGGGTGCAGGTTAGCCGAAAGGTAGATATCAGCGCCCGCCGCCTCAACCTCCAGCGCAAGGCCGGGGCGGGCCTCACCCCCGCCCAATTTCAGGAGGGGGTCAAGGCCAGGAAAATTGGACATGTGGGCTTAAGAGAATCGGTGGCCCTCCTAGCCGCGGCCCTAGGCTGGGAACTGGAGGCCATCCAAGAGGAGATCGAGCCGGTTGTAGCGGAAAGGGCATTGAGCAGCAAATTCATCGGGGTGAAGCCGGGTCAAGCGGCTGGTCTCCATCAAGTCAGCCGGGGGATCAAGGGCGGGAAAGAGGTGATAACCCTAGACCTCCAGATGTGCCTGGGGGTGAAAGAGCCCGGCGATTATATCACCATCGAGGGCACTATCCCCTTGAAGATGGCCCTTCAGGGAGTACAGGGCGATCTAGCGACCGCCGCGGTGGTGGTTAACGCCATCCCCCGGGTGGTCAACGCCCCGCCAGGGCTTTTGACCATGGCCGCCCTGCCCCTGGTCCACGCCTACCTGAAGGCCTGAATTGCCCTTCTTCCATAGGCCAAGGTGAAGGAGTTAGGTTTCAAGGAGATCCTGAGGGCGCAACCAAACCCCCGTAGAGGGGATAGTGCTGATCAGCGAGGCGGAGATCGAGGCCGCCATCTTGACCCTGCTGGAAGGGGCCCAATTGGTCGTTTAGGGCGCCAGAGCGGTGGGCCTGGCTGCGCTCCTTAGCCGAAGAGTGAACCTGGAAGGCAAAAGGGTAGTAGCCATCCTATCAGGAGGTAACATAGATGCCACTACCCTATTCGGTAGTATCAGAAGTT
>CAYUAM010000179.1:0-4496 GCA_964442805.1 uncultured Anaerolineales bacterium
CATGAAGAACTGGTAAGCGAAAGGGCTGTTCTAAGCGATCATGAAGCCACCTTAGGGTGGCTTCACTTTATGGTTACGATTTGAAGAAATAGAGGAGAAGGAGCCGGCTCAACCCCTTCGACCTCCAGTAAGAGGCGATATTGGCCGGGAGATAGTTCGGAAGGAAGGATGAGGTGGTGTTGGTCTCGCACCACCTCTTGCGGCTCCCAGGAGGTGAGGGGGTATTCCCCTCCGGTGGGAGAGGCCGTCCATCGGGCCGCTTCTTGGCCTTGGGGATTCACCAATCGGATGGTTAACTGAACCTCCTCCTGGGGCCTCTCCCTGGCCTGCCAGAAGAGGGTCAGGTGCAAGGCCTCGCCGAGGCGTAAGGGGGCCCAGGGGTCGTGCTCGAAGCCCAGTTTAGAAAGGTTGTAACCAAGAAGGGCGAGGGGGCCATAGCCTTGCCCTACCCTATGTTGCATCTCCAGGAGGTCTAAGGGAGGAGGGAAGTTGGGCTTGACCACCTGGATGGGCGGGAGGAAGAAGCGACTATCGGGAGGCTCATTTCCTTCCTTGGCGGGCAAGCGTTCCCCGGTGGAGAGGCTGTATAGTCCCACCTCCACCTCGTACTCCCCCGGCGGGGTCCCCGGCAGGATGAGGAGGCCGTGACGGTCGGCTATCACCTCCCCGGCTCTCCAGGTGGTGGTCGCCTTGCTCCCCCCCACCGGCTCTCCATCCCGCTGGCCCACGATATGCTCCTGCCCATCCAAGGCGTGGATGAAGACCTTGTACCGCTCTCCCAACTCCTTGGAGGTCTCCCAGAAGAGGGTTAGGGGCAATATATCCCCCGCCTCCACCTCTTTCCGGGGCATGGAGTACCCTAAGAAGCGAATCCCTTCCCCCAGCGTTAACTCTCGGGGGTTTTCTATCTCCTCCCCGACGGTTTCCTGTGGCAGAGCATAGAGTACCAAGCGGACGTTCCCGTACCAACGGTCGAAGGCCTCGAAGGCATATCTATCAAGCCACCCCTCGATGAGGCCCTGGGGGTCGCTCTCGGCGGTGGCCCAAAAGACCCCATAGAGGCGCCGATATCGGGCCGCTATCCCCTCCAAGGCCTGAATGGTCTCCTCCTCATCTGGGGGCCTCTCGCCGGGCAAGGGGTAGATGGATAGCGCCCCTTTATAGTAGTAGGAGAAGACATCTATCTGCCCCGGGGCGTTGAGGAGGATGGCATCCCCGGGAGCGCCCATGGCGGAGATATAGCGGGCCAACCCCCGGTAGTCGTCCCGGGCGTAACGGGGATCGAAGAAATATCCCCTCAGGGAGAGAAGGGAGATGATGGTAACAAAGAGTAGGGAAAAAGAGGTGACTAGATGGCGGATGGCGGGCCAACGAGCCTTATCTATCCACTCCCCACTCGCTCCTCGGGCCAGGAGGAGGTAGAAGCCAGGGGTGGCCAAGAGCAGGAGTTTGGGCCGGTATAGGGGACGGCTCAGGGAGAGGAGGTACATGATCAAGGGCGGTAGAAGGAAATAGAAAACGGTGAAAGCCAAGGAGTAACCTTCTTCCCTGGACCTCCTAGTGGGGACCATTCCCAAGATGAGGAGCCCGAAGAAACCAAGGAGGATGAGGCCCGGCTCCAGAGAGAGGCCCAGGCTGAATATCCGGAGGGTCTCCCTGAGGAGGAAGGGGAGGCTCAGGGGCTCGCTTATGGCCGGCCAAGTGCGCAGTTGCCCCCCGGCAAAGAGGAGCCAGGGGAGATAGAGAAGCGCTACTGCTATTTGACTCAAGCACCACAAGAGGATATGCCTCCGACGGCGAGGGGAAAGGTTGAGGAGAAGCCCCAGGAAATAGGCCGCGTTGGCCACTAGGACGATGGTGAAGGCGAAATAATGGGTGTAAAGGGCCAAGGTGGTGGCCGCGATATAGGCCACCATATATGCCTTCTCCCCCCCTCTCATGAAGCGAAGGGAGGAGTACAAAGACAGGGCCCCCCAGAGGGCAACCAGGATATACATCCGCGTCTCCTGAGAGTAGTAGATCTGGAAAGGGGAAAGGGCCGATAGGAAGGCTGCACATAAAGCCACCCTGGGGCCGAAGAGGGCTTGTCCCAGAAGATAGGTGGCCGCCACCAGGGCCACTCCACAGAAGACGGAGAGGGAACGCACCGCCATCTCGCTCCCGCCCCAGAGGTGCACCCAAACGTAGAGGAGGTAGTAATAGAGGGGAGGGTGGATATCTTGGGCCGCGCTGCGGGCAATGGTGGGGAGGTCCCGGAAGGCCAAGGCTACGCTTACCCCCTCATCGGCCCAGAGGCTCTGGCCGTCCAGGCGGAAGAGGCGAAGGGAAAGGGCCAAGAGCAGGATGATTAGAAGGAGCGCCCTTTGGCCCCTCATCTGGAATAACACCTCACCAAGGCATACCCCAGGAGCGCGACCACCCCGGCGCCAGCCAAGGCAGCCAAGAAACATCTTACCAGGTGCAAGGGGGTGCGGCGAACTATCAGCCCGTCGATGGCTAGGGAGCCCCCTCGGAGGTTAACTATCTCCACCTGGTGCGGCCCATCGCTCAGCCCCTGGGCTAGGGATATCTCCACCCCATACTCAGTGCTCGGGGCCTGGAGGTCATACCGCCTTCGGAGGCGGCCATCGATGGTAGCCTCCAGGAGCCCTCCCTGGCTACTTTTAACCACCACTAGGGAGAGGTCGGTGCCCCAGAAGGTGAAAGAGAGGCCATCCCCCTGGGAGCGGCTCAGCCGATAGGCCCCCAGGACGGCCCTCTCATCGGCTACGGTTTCCCAATGGCCACGATAGTGGAGGGCCCAATGGTCTTCCTGTTTATACCCCAAGCCCATCACGGGCTGCCCGGTGGTCAGTTCCTTCATGGCCCAGTAGACGGGATGAGGGGTGAAATCGGGCTCCACCATGCGGAAGTAATAGAAGGGCTGATTTTTCTCCCGGTCATCGGCCCGCTTGAAGAACCAGTAACTCATCACCCCCATCCAGGGCCACTCCAATTGGGCTCGCTGGTAGGCCTGGACGGTAAACTCGGCCTGTTTATCCTCATCCACCCGACCATAGGCGGGGGTGCCAGGGAAACCCTCCGGCAGGGCGTTCCACCCCACCTCCGCCGCCCAGATCGGTTTTTGGCCGTCGCCGTGGCGCACCATGATCTGGCGGATGAGGAGGGGGCGGGAGAAGTTGGTCCGGGAGGGGTCGGCTCGCCGGTCCCCCGGCCCGGTCCATAGCCCATACCCTTGCACGGACATGATGTCGAAATAATCCTTGGCCCCGGCCTCATACATCTTCTCCAAGAATAGAAGGTCGCTCAGGTTCCGGGGGCCGGTCTCTATGGTGGGGGCCAGGCCAGCACAGATGACCACCGCCTCCGGGTCGGCCTCCTTGGCCCGCATATAGCCGACCTTCAGGAGTTCGGTGTAGGCGGCCGGGTCCACCGGTTGCTCCCCCCACTCGGGGTAGATATTGGGCTCGTTCCAGATCTGATAATATTTGATCCGTCCCTTGTAGCGGCTGACCACGGCGTAGACGAAATCGCCGAAATCGTTGAAGTCGTCGGGCGGGGCGAAGGTGCCGATGGCATCCCCCTGGGCCCTACTCCAAGCCGGGGGGTTATCCAGCCGAGCGATGATCTCGACCCCGTACTCCTCGGCCAGGGCCACTATGCGGTCATATTTCTCCCAGGAGGGTTTATGCGGCTGGGTGCGGCGGTCCATGAAGTCGCCCTTGCCGTGGATCTCGATATCCTCCCAAGGGAACTGTTGCCTGATCCAATGAAAGCCCGCTTCCCGGATCATCTCCAGGGCCCGCCTGACCTTGGCCTCCTCCACCTCCTGCTCCAGGAAGGTGCTCACCGCGTAGGGGTTCAGGCCGGCGTGAGCGATGGGAAGGTAGGGAGCCGTCTCCACGGGGGGCTGGGTCAGGCGGATGAGAAGGAGGGCTCCCATCCCCTTCACCTGCTCTGCCAGGTCCTCCTCCCCCGTCCAGTTATAGAGAAAGGAGCGAAGCGAGCCTCGCCAAAGGAAGAGGGAGGCAACCACGATGAGGATGGTCAAAATGGAGATGAACAAGGGTTTAGGTGGCTTCAAAGGGCGAGACATTTCTCCTAGATGATATGTCTAAAGGCCAAATAATGGCAAATAAATAAACGAGGATGATCTTTTTAGACCATCCTCGCTTTCATCCTTTCTATGCTTTGCTCAGCGGTGTTTGAAGACGATATTGGTGAACTGGCCCTCTATATTGCACCCCTTGAAATTGATGGTAACCACATCGGATATCGGAATTGGGTTTTTCTCGCTTTGAACCAGTTGTATGTAGAAGTCCATCGAGGTGTGATACCTATTTTCTGCCAAGGGCGCGAATAACCATTCACCGGCGGGCTCCTCAACCCCGCTCAATCTATAGACATTGTTGTCAAAAAACCATAGGTGGATGGTCACACCATTCTTAGGGTTCCCCCCTGCATCCACTATTTTGCCCCTCATATATACACTGCCA
>CAYUAM010000180.1:0-4461 GCA_964442805.1 uncultured Anaerolineales bacterium
GTATCTGGGCCTCTCCAACCTGGCCACGGCGGGAGCAGGGGTGATAGCGGGCTTCGGCGGCGGCCCCCTCATCGACATCTTCAACGCCCGGAGGCCGGGCTCAGGGTACACCGCCCTTTACTCAGCGGCCGTCCTCTCCTTCCTAGTGGGCACCGCTCTCCTGCTCAAGGTGAGGGAGACGAGAGCCAGAGTGGCCATCCCCGTGGCCGAAGCCTAGCCGCTGGTATGGCCGACAACGAAGAGGGGCCAGGACGAACCCTGGCCCCTGCTTTTTGCGCCATCCGCGGCGTTTAGAACTCCACTTCTGGGGCCTCTTCCGACCCCGGGGCAGCCTCGAAGAAGACGTGGGGTTCAAATTTGAAGAATTGGGCCAGGATATTTCCGGGGAAACGGCGGATGGTGGCATTGTATTCGCGCACTTTGTCATTATAGGCTCGGCGGGAGAGGCGCACCTCTTCCTCGATGGCTTGCAGTTGGCTCTGCAGTTGCAGGTAAGATTGATAGGCTTGCAACTCCGGGTTGTCCTCGGCCAGGGCCAAAAGGCGGCCCAGGGCTTGCTCGAACTCCGTGGCCGCGGCGGCCTGCTCATCGGTGGGAGCGCCGGTCTCGATGGCCTGGCCCAGTTTGGTCCGGGCCTCGGCCAAGGTGTTGAAGATCTCCTCCTCATGTATGCCGGCTTCTTCGACCACGGCCACCAGATTGGGCACCAAATCCATCCGCCTCTGGAGTTCCACCTGCACGTTGGCCCAGGCGTTATCCACCTGGGTATCCAGGTTTATCACCTGGTTGTAGAAGGCCCAGGGGAAGATGACCGCCGCACAGAGGACCACAGCCAAGAGCACCAATATCCCTACCCCTACCACGCAACCTAACTTGTCCAATTTTAACCTCCTTAACAAAGACTATGCGGGAATGAATATCGATCTTTGGCCTATTCGCTCCCCTCGACCTCTGGCACCGCTTCGCCCCTGCCTCCCTTGACCCGTCGGTAGATGAAGAGGGCCACCAGGGCCAAGCCAGCGATGACGATGGGGATGTCGAAGGGACGCATCATCTCCCTTACCTGTCGCCAGTGGTCGCCGAAAACGTATCCCGCCCCAGCCAAGACCACGCACCAGATGAAGGAGCCCACGAAGGTGAGGATGGTGAATTTGGGAAAGTTCATGCGGGCCACCCCGGCGGGGAGGGAGATGAAGGTACGGACGATGGGCAGGAGCCGAGAGAAGAAGGCAGTGGGCTCCCCATACCGGTTGAACCACCTATCGGCCATCTCTAGGTCGTGGCGGGAGATAAGGATGTAGCGGCCATACCTTTCCAGGAGGGGGCGACCGCCCCAGGCGCCGAACCAATAGGTAACCACGGAGCCGATAGTGCACCCCAGGCCGCCATAGAAGCCGGCCCAAAGGGTGTGCCAAATGCTCAGGCCCCGGGCCTGGATGAGCATCCAGCCGGCCAGGGGCATGGTCATCTCGCTGGGCAGGGGGACGCAGGCGCTCTCGATGGCCATGGCCAAGACGATGCCTCCCCAGCCGATCGACTGGAGCAAGTTCTGCAAGAAGAGGACTATTTGTTCCTCGATGGCAGCCAAGAGACCTCCTCTGCCCCCACACGTTTTACGGCTTGAAGAGGGCCGAGGATGCCAAATTCTATCATCTCTGGGCCTTCTTAGCAAGGAAAGCCTTGGCCAGGTAGGCCAGAAGGGCTACGATGGTTATTAAGGTGATGGCATAGCCTAGCCATTCGTCCCAGACCCGCCCATGCTTCAAAAGGATGACATGTTTCCCTGGTGGCGGGGAAATGAGCATGAAGCCCAGCCTATCGGATTCCACAGTGGCCGGAACACTATCAGCGTAAGCCCTCCAGCCTCGGTCAAAGGTCATCTTGACCAAAAGGGCCTCACCCGGAGCCAGGTCGGCCTCAATGGATAACTCGCCCACATCCCTCACGGAATAGGAGATATCTCGTCCCCTCTCCACCGCCTGAAGGTAACTCCGCAACGATCCCTCATCCAGGGCGTCTCTAATGGGCGGCAAGGTATGCATCTCCTCCCCATCCACCGCCCGCACTAAACTGGAAGAGGTCAAGGGCACCTCGAAGATGACATCTCCTGCCTTCGAATAGACCGGCTCCAGTAGCCCCTCGAATTTCTGGGGGTGGGAATAGTCGTGAAAGGGGTCTGCGGATTCGGGGTAGTTCACCAAGACATACCTGACATTGAAGGCTTGGAGCCATAAGGTGGCCAGCGAGCCATCTTCTCCCGTATTTATCTGATAAGTGACATGAGCCCACCAGGGGTTGGTGGCCGATTGATCGAGCCCGCCCCTCACTTGGGGGACATCGGAGAAGAGGTTGAGCCAGAAGGTGGTATTGCCGGTCACATAGACCCGTTCTCCCTCGGAGAGGTGAGAGGAGAACCAATGGGCGATTTGATACTCGGGGGTATCAGTGATATCGGAGCGAGGCTTGGTTATCTCCCAGGAGGTTCGAAGGAAGGGAGACGATACGGACCCTAGCAGTATCAACGCTAGGATGGCAAAAAGCACGTTATATAGGCGCCTATGTCTTGAGGGAGCGAGAACATCGTATAGGCCGGCCACCCCCATGCCCAGGAGGAGGGTGAAAGCCATCTTCAATTCAAGCATGTACCGTTTGGGTTGGGGGGCCAGGGTCACTTGGAAGAGATACCAAGAGAGGGTCACCCCCCCTATCACCTCCAGCCAGACCAAGGCCACGAAGAGGGGTTGGGAGATGCGCCCTTTGGCCAGAAGGGCGGAGAGGAGGCCGGCCAGGAAGACCATGAGCAGCGGTATGGGCCAAAAGGAGGCCAGATCGCTCAGCACTTGGGAGCCGGTACCGAAGGAGAAGGAAGCCTTGATGAAGGAGAGGTTGAACCAGAAGGCGATAAGGCCGTAGGTAAGGAGGCCGGAGAGGAGGCCCCTTCTCACTTTCTCGGAGGGCTGGCCGTTCACCATCTCCGATATCAGGATAACGATTAGTATTATCCCCAGGCCATACAGGGCGATGAAGTTTATGAGGGCTACCAGGCCTATGAAAAAGGCGGCTTTTAGATAGTTGGCGAACCTAGGCTCCCTTAAGGCACGGAGGAAGAAAAGGGCGGCCAGGGGAATGAAGGCCAAGGCCACGGTGTGGGGCCCCTCGCCGTAGAGCATCAAGACCAGGAGTTGCCAGGGAGCATAGCCATATCCGGCCGCCACCTCTCGTACTGAGGGGATGATATAGACGATGGAGGGAAGGAGGATATAGGTCAGGGCGGCCACCATAGCGGGCAATTCCCGTTTGGTGAGATATCTAGCCAAGAGGTACCAAGCGATGGGTGAGATAATGTAACAAGAAGCGGTCAAGATCCGATAGGCGGCGGGGATGCTGAGAGGTAGGAGGGCCTGAGCCAACGCCAAAGCGTAGGGCAATAGCGGGGTATAGAATATGCGAAAGGGGTAGCCCCCATACCAGAGGGGGTTCCAGGAGGGATAGGGGGGGTGTTGGGCGATGAACTTGGCCACGGCCATGTAGACCGGTTCCACGGAAGCGAGATACTGGGTATACTCACCGGTGAAGAGGGGCCAGACCAATACCAAGTTGAGGGTCAATAGCCCTAAGGTGATCAGGAGGGGCTTGGTTCCCTTTTCGCCATCTCGCACCGTCGGCCTCCCCATAGTTGAGGTGGTTGGCTTATCATATATGGTTTGGGAGTTTTCCTCAAGGGCCGTCAGAGAAATGGTGTAGGCTTTTCAGATATGGGGAGTGGTTTCAGGAGATTCTGAGGGGACTTTAAGGCATCGGATTTCTAGCCGCCGACCTTCGTCTATTTGCCAGCCGCTTTCCATAGTCGTATCCCCGCTGGAAGGCCCGCAGGTTAAGATCCTCCGTCCCCTTGGGCACCATGGAGCGAATGGCCTCCCGCATCGCCTCCGGGGAGATGATCTCGGTGAGGGCACAAAAGGCCCCCAGCATAACTATGTTGGCCCCGATCTTGTGCCCCATCTCCTCCGCCAAGCGGGTGGCGGGGATGGCATAGACCCTTTTGCCCTTGGAGCGACCGACTTTCACCAAATCCGCATCCACCAAGAGCACCCCCCCAGGGGCTAACTCCTCAGCGTATTTGATATAAGCCTCCTGGGACATGGCCACCACCACTTGTGGTTCCATCACCAAGGGGTAGAGGATGGCGCCCTCATCCACCACCAGGTCGACGCTGCAGCCTCCCCCCCGAGACTCGGGCCCATAACTCTGGGTCAAGACGGCGTTTTTCTTATCGTACAGGGTGGCAGCCTGACCCAAGATATGGCCGGCTAAGATGACCCCCTGGCCGCCGAAGCCGGCCAATTTGATCTCCCAGCGGCTCATGAGGGCCCCTTTCTCGCTTTCTCTAGGACCTCTTGGTGAAAGTCCAGATAGGTGGGCTTCTCCACATCCACGAATTCCCCCACCACTATTTTCTCC
>CAYUAM010000181.1:0-4453 GCA_964442805.1 uncultured Anaerolineales bacterium
AAGGGCGAGCATACCGGTAATATGCCCGGCTGCATCCTGGGGTGGTCTGATATAGCGCCTCCCTGCCCCGCAGATGGCAATGCTTGACCGAGGCCTACCCTGAGGCGGCGATTACCCGAATAATATGATAAACGATGGGCAGGAGGAAGATGGACGACAAAGACCTTTTAGACGCTTTGATGCAGGAATATATATCTGAGCATCCCAGATGCCAGCAGTTGCACGAGGAGGCGAAGCGGCATTTAGTTGACGGGAGCAGCCATGGGTTGCGCTCCTTTGATCCCTATCCATTTAGGGTAGTCAGCGCTTCCGGTTCCAGGGTCCGGGATGCGGATGGCCAGGAGATCTTGGACTTCTGGCAAGGCCACTTCGCCAATATTCTAGGGCACAACCCATCCCTTGTTAGGGAGGCGCTAATTCGATCCTTTCAGGACGGGTGGGGTCTTCAGACGGGGATAGCGGAGGCTTTGGAGGTGGAATTCGGCCGGTTGCTTTTGGACCGGGTGGGGGCCGAGCGAATCCGTTTCACCACCAGTGGTTCTTTGGCCACCATGTATGCCATCATGTTGGCGCGGGCTTTCACTGGCAAGCGGCTGATTATGAAGGTTGGTGGTGGGTGGCATGGGGCTCAGCCTTTGGCCCTCAAGGGGATTAACTTTGGGGAGGATGGGTATACCTCTGAGGAATCGGAGGGACTATCCGAAGAGAGCGGGGCTGAGGTCCTGACCACTCGTTACAATGATCCTGACGACCTCGCACAGAAGTTCCGGCAGTGGGGCGATAGGATGGCCTGTTTCATCGTTGAGCCGTGGATGGGAGGTGGGGGGTTCATGCCGGCGAGTGTGGAGTATTTGAAGGCGGCTCGGGAGTTGACCTTTAAGTATGAGGCAGTGCTTATTTTCGATGAGGTGATCTCTGGGTTCCGATTCTGTGCTAGTGGGGTGCAAAAACTCTACGGGGTCAAGCCGGACCTTTCGGCTTTTGGCAAGATCATTGGGGGCGGGATGCCGTTGGCGGCGGTGATGGGGCGGGAGGAGATCATGGGCCTTTGCGGTTCGGCTGGTGGTCGTCGGGTGCGGTTTGAGGGGGGGACATTTTCGGCCCATCCGGCGGCGTTATTGGCGGGCAAGACGGTGGTTGAGTATCTAGTTCGCAACGAAGAGGAGGTTTATCCTCGCCTGGGGGCTTTAGGGGAGAGGATCAGGTTAGGGTTGGAGGAGGTATTCGCCCGCCAGGGCCTCCTGGCCCGGTGCACTGGTTACGGGAACGAGGCGGTTTCCAACAGTTCCTTATTCATGGTCAACTTCCCCTACGATGAGGGGGTTCAGATGAGTAGTCCGGAGGAGGTATGGGACCCCAAGGTTTGCGATGTGGATTTACGGGACAAGGTGCTCAAGATGGCTCTATTGATAGGGCGGGTGTATGTGGTGCATGGGGCGGGGGCGCTCTCCACGGCTCATACGGAAGAGGATGGGGAGTGGTTATTCCAAGCCTGCCATGAGGCGGCCAGGCGGATGAAGCAAGAGAAGAGATAGCCCAGGCGCGGTTGGAGCGAAGAGGGAGGTGATAATCGGCGAACATCTCGTTCTTTAACCCCCGATAGGGCTTGACATTCTAAGCAAAACAGGGTATATTAGGCATGCCTAAATAATTTTTATGGCATGCCTTTCATTCGAAGGTGCAGACGATGGTTAGTCAAAGCATAGAAGAATACTTGGAAGCGATCTGCAAGTTAGAGGAGGAGGATGCCCCCGTGGCTAACTCCCGGCTGGCGGAGAGGCTAGGGGTCTCCCCCGCTTCCGCCAGCGAGATGGTGAAAAAACTGGCCCAGCGGGGCCTGGTCACCTACGAGCCCTACAAGGGGGTTACCCTCACTCCAGAGGGGAGGAACAAGGCCTTCTCCTTAATTCGGCGTCATCGCCTCTGGGAGCGTTTCCTCACTGACATCTTGGGGGTGGATTGGCATCTGGTGCACGAGGAGGCTTGTCGGCTGGAGCATACCGCTTCCGACGAAGTGGTGGAAAGGCTAGCCAAGGTGCTGGAGCAGGCCGAGACTTGCCCTCACGGCCGCCCGGTCCCCACCCAGGAGGGGGAAATGGCCACGCAAGTGGCTAGGCCGTTGACAGAATTGGAGCCAGGGGATGAAGCCCTGGTGCGGTATGTGGCCGATGAGGGAGAGGAATTCCTGAGGTATCTGGGAGGCTTAGGGTTGGTCCCTGGGGCTAACGTGTTTGTGGAGGAGATGGCCCCCTTCGAGGGCCCCCTTACCATAGTAGTGGAGGGGAAACGGGAGGTCCTGGGGCGTCAGGCCGCTTCCCTGATCATGGTCAAGCCCTGAGTTAGTCTCAGATCATGGGCACAAAATGAGATATCCCGTTTTGGGTAACAAATTGAAAACGGTTAGCAAGAGCAACTATTCACGGCTCTCTTGACGGCCTTCACCGAGATCTCTGTAGGAGGTGGAGTTTGAGCGGCGCAGAGGTGGTCTCTTTGACAGCCTTGTCCTCCGGGGAGACAGGGGTCATCCAAAATCTGAGCGGCGGGCGAGGTTTTATCAACCGCCTGGCGGCCATGGGGTTCACCCCCGGCGCCGAGGTGACCATGGTGCAAAATTTCGGCCGAGGACCCCTCATCGTCAAGGTGCGCCACGCTCGTATCGCCCTGGGCCGAGGGGAAGCCCAAAAGGTGATGGCGAGGAGGAGATGAAAGAGGAGGGGTCCATCACTGTGGCCTTGGCCGGGCAGCCCAATGTGGGAAAGAGCACGGTTTTCAACCTTCTGACCGGGCTGAACCAGGATGTGGGGAATTGGCCGGGCAAGACCATTGAGCGGAAAGAGGGAAGGTATCACCACGATGGCTTGGTTATGAATATCGTGGATTTGCCTGGTACCTATAGCCTGACCGCCAACTCCGCGGAGGAAAGGATCGCCCGGGATTACATCATCAAAGAGCGGCCCGGCCTGGTGGTGGCCATCCTCGATGCTACTAACCTGGAACATAACCTCTACCTGGTGGCGGAACTCCTCTCCTTGCCTTCCCCGGTCATGGTGGCCCTCAACATGCTTGACGTGGCCAAAGGGGAGGGGATAAAGGTTGAACCCCAGGTTCTCCAGGCTGCCCTGGGGGTCCCGGTGGTGTCCATGGTGGCGGTCAAGGCGCAGGGAGCCAAAGAGCTGGTAGAGGCCATCGCCAAGATGGTCCAAGATAAGGTCGAATATGAGCCCCATCGTCCGGAGATTCGAGAGGATCACCAGGAGATAATGGCCCGTCTGGAGGGCCTCGTCTCCTCGGAGGTGCCGGAACCTTACCCTCCCGACTGGGTGGCCTTGAAACTCTTGGAGGGAGATGAAGAGATCACCAGGATGATGCAAGAGCGTCTCCCGAAGGAAAGGTGGCAGGAGGTGCAGGCCATCTTGCGGGAGCACGAGGATGCACTATTGGCGGTGGCTAGCGGCCGTTACGAGTGGATCGGTCGTATGGTTCGGGCCGCAGTAGTTCGTCCGCGGGTGGGGCGGATAAGCCTCACCGAGCGGCTGGACCGCTGGGCCACCCACCCTCTCTGGGGGATGGCTATCCTCCTGGGGATATTGGGCCTGGTCTTCTGGCTGACCTTCACTGTCGGCCTCCCCTTGCAAGGGTGGCTGGATGAGCACCTCGTCCGTGCTGGCGCGGAAGCCGTCCGCGCTAGCCTCGTTGGGCTTCCTCCTTTATTGCTGAGCCTATTGGCGGAGGGGGTTATCGGAGGAGCGGGGACGGTCCTCACCTTTCTCCCCATCCTGGTCATCTTCTTCGGGGTGATGGCTTTTTTGGAAGATCTAGGCTACATGGCCCGCGCCGCCTATGTCATGGATCGCTTCATGCACCTCATGGGGCTACACGGCCGTTCTTTTCTGCCCCTCTTCGTGGGTTTCGGCTGTAACGTGCCGGCGGTAATGGGAGCCAGGGTAGTGGATTCGGAGGGGGGGCGCTTGCTCACCATCTTGCTGACCCCTCTGGTCCCTTGCACCGCCCGCATGGCTGTCCTGGCTTTCTTAGCCCCAATATTCTTCGGCACGGCCGCACCTATCGTCTCCTGGGGCTTGGTGGCCTTGAATTTGGGGGTTTTGGCCCTCTCCGGCATAATTCTAAATCGCTTCCTTCTCAAGGGGGAGGAGATGGCTTTCATCATGGAGTTGCCCTTATACCATCTCCCCAATTGGCGCACCATCGGCCTTTTCATCTGGCGGCGGACGGCGGCTTTCTTCATTAGAGCAGGCACAGTCATTTTAGTTTTCTCCATCCTGCTCTGGGCCCTGGCCACCTTCCCCACCGGGGAGATGGAGAGCAGCCTCTTAGCCCAAATAGGCCATTCGCTGAACCCCTTGGGGGCTTTGATGGGGTTGGACTGGAAGATGATGGTCGCCCTCTTGGCCAGTTTCGTGGCCAAGGAGAACTCCATCGCTACCTTGGGTGT
>CAYUAM010000182.1:0-4446 GCA_964442805.1 uncultured Anaerolineales bacterium
GGAGCGAGCCTTGCGCCTGCTTCACCCCTTCATGCCTTTCGTCACCGAGGAGATATGGCAGCACCTTCCTCATCAAGGCCCCAGCCTGATAGTTGCCCCCTGGCCGGAGGCGGGCCCAGTAGACGAGGAGGTCGAAATCGCCCAGCAGGCCATCTGGGAGCATATCCGGGATATCCGTAACCGCCGGGCGGAGGAAGGGTGGCTGCCAGGCCTCAAGATCTCCTCCCATACGGCGGCGGGAACAAGATACGCTAGGGTGTTGGCCTCCCAGCGGGAAATTTTCGCTAGGTTGGCGGGTGTCAGGCCGGAGAGGATCGAAGAGGGGATAGCGGATTGGCCGGAGGGCACGGTGGTGATTACTGGGGAGATGACCACCGTTTTGGTGGCCGAGCGAGACCTGGAGAAGGAGAGGGAACGGCTGGAAGGGGGCCTCGCCCTGGTGGATGGGGAGATAGCCCGCGCTGAGGCGCTCTTGGCCAATCAGGATTTCGTCTCCAAAGCGCCTCGCCCGGTGGTGGATAAAGAGAGGGAGAAACTGGCTCGATACCTGGAGGAGAGGGAAAAACTCCGTCAAAGGCTGGAGGGACTTCGGCTTTGAAAGGGTGGCGATGCGGGTCATAGCCGGTAGGGCCAAGGGGAGGAGGCTGAAGGGCGTGCCTGGGACGGCCACTCGCCCCATCAGCGGCCGGGTCAAGGAATCGCTGTTCGCCATCCTGGGCCGCCAGGTGGAAGGGGCCAGGTTTCTGGACCTCTTCGCCGGGACGGGGAGCGTGGGCATCGAGGCCTTGAGCCGGGGAGCCCAAGAGGCCGTCTTCGTGGAGGCGGGCCGCAAGGCGGTGGAAGCCATCAAGGATAACCTGGCCCTGACCGGCCTCCCCGATAGGGCGGAGGTGGTCCAAAAGGACGTCTTTCGCTACTTGAAGGCCAGTCCTGATGCTTTCGACATCATCTATCTGGCCCCGCCGCAATATAGGGGGCTTTGGGCGGAGACCATGCGGGCCTTGGACGAACGGCCTGGGCTCCTCGCCGAAGAGGGCTTGGTCGTAGCCCAGATGTATCCCAAGGAGTATGAGGAGTTGGAGTTAGAGACCCTGGAGTTGGTCGACCAGAGGAAATATGGGAGCACCCTGCTCTGTTTCTACGCGACCAAGGGAGACAGATCAAAGCCCGCCTAGGACTTTCTTTCCCCTTCCATTTTTTGGTTAGATGGGGTAAAATGTGGTCAGGTTTTCGTAGCGAGATATTAGGAAGGTGGAAATGGCTAGAAGGCTGATCGTTGTAATGTTCATCGTCCTAGCGTTGCTCCTGGGATTCGGGGCAGCGGCCCGGGCCCAAGATCAGGACCTCTACTGGGATCGGCTCGATGTCTATATCGAGGTGCAAACCAATTCGGATATGCTCATCACCGAGACCTGGGAGGTTACCTTCACCTCCGGGGAGTTCCATTTCGCCTATCGCGACATACCACTCAACCGGGTGGAAGATATCAGTGTGGTCAAGATCTTGGCCGATGGAAAGGAAGTGGTCCCCGGCGATGGACAGCCCTATACCTATGAGGCCTACCATCAAGAGGGGGATTACCGCATCAAATGGTATTTCCCTTACACCCGCGATTCCACCCATCTCTATGTTCTCACCTACCTGGTCCACGGGGGGCTGCGCTTCTACGAGGGAGGAGACCAAGTATGGTGGAAGGCGGTCTTCTCCGACCGGGATTACCCCATCCGTTCCTCTACCGTAACCATTCATCTGCCGGAGAGGGCGGAGATCCAGAAGGTCGAGTCCTACGGCTTAGGGGCCTCTAGCCGCACCGTCGACCTGCGCACCGTAGTCTTCTTGGCCCAAGATATAGGGCCGGGCAGTGAGTTGGAGGTGCGGGTGCAGTTCCCCCACGGGATAGTGCAGGGGAGCGCTCCCTCCTGGCAGGCAGCGGAGGATTTCCGGGTTGGCCTCCGCCCCTGGGTCAGCCTAGGTTCCGTGTGTCTTGGCGTCCTCATCCCCCTGGGGGCTTTTCTGGGCCTCTACCTCCTTTGGTACACCCGAGGACGGGATCGGCCGGTGCGCATGCCTGCCGATTACCTGGCCCAGCCGCCCAGCGACCTGCCGGCGGGACTGGTGGGCACCCTCATCGATGAGCGGGCCGAGATGAAAGATATCGTAGCCACCATGGTGGACTTGGCCCGACGAGGGGTTATGCGAATGCAGGAGACGGAGGAGTCGGGCTTCTTGGGCATCGGCACCCACCGAGATTTCGCCTTCGAGCGGACCGGCCAAGAGGGGGATCTAAGGAGATATGAACGCACCCTCATCGAGAAGATATTCGGCCGGGGCAGCAAGAAGAAACTGTCCGATCTCAAGAACAAATTTTACAAGGCCATCCCTACCTTGCAGAAAGAGATGTACGAGGAAGCGGTGAAGATGGGCTTCTTCGATAAGAGCCCGGAGCGCACCCGCAACGCCTATGGCTGCTCCGGAGTGGTGGGGATAGTGCTCTCCGTCATCTTGGGCATCATCTTCATGGCTCTCTTGGGTGAGATCACCGTCCTGGTCATCTTTCCCTTCATCGGCCTGGGGCTGGCCTCGATAGGGCTCATCATCCTGGGGCAGTTCATGCCCCGCAAGACCGCGGAGGGGTCCCTGGTCGCAGCCAAGTGGCAGGCCTTCAAGCGATATCTGGGGAATATCGAGAGTTACACCGACCTCAAGGAGGCCACGGATATATTCGAGAAATATCTGCCTTACACCATCGCCTTCGGCCTGGAGGAGGGCTGGGTGCACAAATTCGCCGCCGCTGGAGCCCCAGCCCCGGATTGGTATGCCCCCTACCCTCCCATCATCTACACTGGAGGCGGAGGCCGGGCAACTGGATCGGCCGGAGGTGGCAGGGGGGGAGGTGTGCCCTCCCTCCAAGGCATGAGCGATAGCATGGCTGGGTCATTGCAGTCCATGAGCGACGGACTGGTCTCCCTGCTAAATTCCGCCGGCTCCACCCTATCCAGCGCCCCCAGCAGTTCTGGTG
This sequence comes from uncultured Anaerolineales bacterium, assembly GCA_964442805.1. Lineage (GTDB taxonomy): Bacteria > Chloroflexota > Anaerolineae > UBA7937 > UBA7937 > CAYUAM01. The sequence continues at coordinate 3,020 of CAYUAM010000182.1, forward strand.
GGGGCGGCGGCTTCAGCGGTGGCGGCGGGGGAGGCGGCGGAGGTGGCGGCGGGGGAGGCGGCTTCGGATAGAAGGAGGCAAGCGTCGTGATCGGACAAGGGAAAGTAGTGGGGCTCATCCTCATCCTCATCGGCCTCATCCTCAGCACCGTCGTGGGCCTGTGGTTGGTCTCCAACGTGGCGGAGGGCAAACTCCAGCCGGCAGCCTTCATCCTGGGCCTGGCCGGGGTCTTGCTGGTCTTCTTCGTCCCCTTGGTGGGCGCGGGAGGCTACCTCCTCATCCGGGGCCGGGAGGAGGTCCGCGAATTCGCGGAGGTGGAGAAGGAGAAGAGGATCCTCAACCTGGTCCAGACCCAGGGAAGGGTTCGAGTTTCCGATGCGGCCCTGGAGTTGAACTTGAGCCTGGAGCAGGTCAAGGGTTATATCTATGACCTGGTGGGGAAGGGGCTCTTCACTGGATATATCGATTGGAAGGAGGGAGTATTATACGCCAAAGAGGCCGGAGAGATGCGGACCAATAAATGCCCCAATTGCGGTGCTACCAGGGAGTTCGTGGGCAAAGGGATCGTGAAGTGCGAATATTGCGGGGCAGAACTATTCTTGTAAAGGAGGGGAGATGGACCTCAGGGAGAGGGTAACGGGGGCTAGGGAAGCCCTGGAGAGGTTGGTGGGGGTCATCCCTGGCTACAGGGGTTACAAGGAGAAGGAACTTCGCCGCGAGGAGGACAAACTCCTGCGAGTACACTTGGCTCAGCGCTTCGAGGAGCAAAGGGGAAGGCTGACCAAGATCCAGTCTCGTCTAACCGATGCCGGGCAACTCAAGGCGGTGGTGGCTTTGGAGCGGGCCATGATGAGGTTGCAACTCCTCATCGACCGGCTGAAGACGGCGGCCTATGGCCATGCCGGCCTCTTCGATGCGGTGAAGGTCAAGCAGGAGGAACTGGATGCCCTCTACAACTATGACTACGCCCTACACGACGGGGTGGCTCAGGTCTCGGGGAAGATAGACAAACTCTCTGCGGCTACGGATGAGACGGTCATCATCGCCGCCGCTGAAGACCTGGTAGGCGCGTTGGAAGGGATCAACGAGGCCTTCAGCAGGCGGCAGGATGTGATACTGGGCTTGGTCGAGCCTCCATCAACCAGCCCTCAATAACTATGAAGTGAGTTGGCCTAACTTATAAAAGGAGGAAGAGGATGGCGAGAATTTTCGATATCATCGAGTGGTTTGACCCCACGGGGCGGGAGATGGTGCATCGCATCCCGGAGGGCGGGTCGGGGGATTTCCGCATCGGCTCTCAGGCGATAGTGCGGGAGGCCCAGGCGGCGGTCTTCTATCGCGATGGCAAGGCCCTGGACACCTTTGGCCCCGGGCGACATGCCATCGCCACGGCCAACATTCCGCTTCTGGTCAATCTTATCGGGGTG
>CAYUAM010000183.1:0-4443 GCA_964442805.1 uncultured Anaerolineales bacterium
CTGTTCTTTGCCAGCAACGCGATCTATCCCATCTCCATCATGCCCGGCTGGCTGCAGGTGATCTCGCGCGCTAACCCGTTGACGTATGAAGTCGATGCGCTGCGGGCGTTAATGCTCGCGGGTGGGACGAGCACGTATGGCGTAGGATGGGATGTACTGATCTTGTTGGCAGCCACAGCCATCCTAGTGATCGTCGGTGGCCGGCTGTACCCGATGGTGGTCACGTAAAGGAGGGTTTGATGATGGATATCCCGTTGAATACTGATATATGGTGTGCCGACGGCCTGTGCGGCCGCTCCAAGTAGATGGTCGCATTCCAACACACTGCCGGTGGTGGCTTGTCAAGACCCCTATCCACTTAGCCAGGTCGATCATCCTCTCGGCCCTTTTTGTCCCGTAGTTAAGTCTCACGCCCTCCAGCACCTCCTCGGAAGAGACTATGAGAGCGCCGGCTCAGGATATCTTTAAACGGCCCAGGCAACGGCCCGCAAACAGAGTAAGGAGAGTTCCAAGGGGTGATCATCAATAGGGGGTTGGGGGTTTATCGAACTAAGGAATCGACTTGGCATTTCACCGCCTATCTTGCCTGATCCAAAAAGCGTTTGGTTTCCCTCCAGAGACTTTCCATGGCCTGGGAAGCCGGACCGTGAGAATAGGAGACCACGGGTTTGCCCTGCACCATAGCCTCAGTTACCGCCTCATCGAAGGGGATCAATCCTGCCAAGGGCAAGCCTCGCGCCGTGCAATCCTCGACTATGGCCCTACTCACCTCAGGGTTGAGGTCGTACTTGTTAATGCAAACCAATGCTGGCACGCCGAAATGGGCCGTGGTGGATAAGATGCGCTTCAGGTCATGGACGCCGGCCACGGTGGGTTCGGTGACAAGAAGAGCCAGATCTGCCCCGGCGGTGGCCGCTATCACTGGGCAGCCGATGCCTGGAGGGCCATCAACGAGCAGGTAATCGAGACCCCGCTCTTGAGCTAACCGCCTGGCCTCCTCCTTGACCTGAGTGACCAATTTCCCTGAATTCTCCTCCGCCGGCCGGAGTTGGGCATGCACCAAGGGGCCGTATGGGGTATCGGAGATAAACCAGTGACCAGATACTGGCTCCTCCATGCGTATAGCCTCAGAAGGACACTCATAGTAGCAGACGGCGCATCCCTCACAGGCTAAGGGGTCAATCAGGTAGCCATCACTCCCCTCTTGCACCGCCTGGAAGCGGCAAACCTCGGCGCACCTTCCACAGGCGGTGCAGATAACGGGCTCTATGATAGCCAATTTCCCCCCTCTGAATTCGTGCTCCTCCCCCACTTGGGGCGAAAGCACCAGTTCCAAGTTGGCCGCATCGACATCGGCATCGACCATGGCCTTCCTCCCCGCCAGATGGGCGAAGGAGGCCACGACGGTGGTCTTACCAGTCCCCCCCTTCCCGCTTAAGATGACCAGTTCCCTCATCGCCCCACCTGCTTTTCTATCTCCTTTAATATCCCCCTGAATCGCGGCTTGTAGTCAGGGAAGGCTTCTACGAGGGGGGTGCCTACGGAATAGGCCTCGGCGATCCGCCGGTCGAAAGGTATGCGCATCAGGAGGGGAAGGCTTTCCTCCTGACAATACCTTTCCACCCCAAGGTCCCCTATATCGGCCCGATTAATCACCACTCCCATGGGCAAACCCAATTCACGCCCCACTCCCACCGCTAGCCGCAGGTCATGAAGGCCGAAGGGGGTCGGCTCAGTGACCAGGAGACAATAATCGCTCCCCCGCAACGACTCCACCACCGGACAAGAGGTGCCGGGAGGGACGTCGATCACCACTGTCCTAGTGGCCTGGGCTAAACCTTTAAGGCGACGGATTATCGGTCCTGGCATGGGCTCGCCGGGGTTCAAAAGACCATGGGCGAAGGGCATCTCCCCTACCGTCCCCGTTTCAACCCATCCGATGTCATGGGGGATTTCCTGGATGGCTTCCCGGGGACAGGCTAAGGTGCAACCTCCGCAACCATGACATAGTTCCGGAAAGAGCAAGACCTTCTGGCCCACCACGGCGATGGTGTTGAATTGGCAGACTTCGGCGCACCGCCCACAGAAGTCGCACCTGGCTTCGTCCACCCGGGGCACGAGGACCGCCATCTCTTCCCGTTCAAGGATAGTCGGCTTCAAGAAGAGATGGGCGTTGGGGCCCTCCACGTCACAATCTAAGATCTGCGCTTCGCCTGGGGGGAGGGAAAGGGCTAAACTTACCGCCACCGTGGTCTTTCCCGTCCCCCCCTTGCCGCTAGCGACGGCTATTTTCACCTATTCATACTCCTGATGACTTCCAAGCCAGTAGACAGGCGAACCCCGCCTCTGGAGGATAACAACCTATGGCCTTTCCTGAGATAGGACCCCCTCTGGCGCTCCTCATAGCACTGAGCGATACCTCCTCGCCAGCATGGGCGACCAGGCCTAATCGAAAACCATCCTGGTCCCCGCGGGATAGGCCCTTACCCGCTCCTGGAAGGAGCTCTCCAAGGCTTCCAGGGCTCGCTTTCCAGTGCAATGATTCAGATAAACTCGCGGGGAGCCGTACTCCTCCCTCAATATGGAGATGATGCGAACTATCTCCTCCTCGCCCAGGTCCAAAAGGTGAGCGCCGCCCAGGAGGGCCTGAATCTCTCCCCCGAAGGTCCGCCGCACCTGGGCCAGGGTGTTCAGCAACCCAGCGTGACCGCAGCCAAGGACGACCACTAGCCCCCGCCCGGTTTCGACCACCAAGGCCAGATCATCGGGGTAGTTATCGGGGGCCAAGCCCTGAGGGGTGCGAATCAAATGACGGGCACTCCCGCCCTCGGCCTCGGGCCGTTCAGTGATCTCCCCGCTGGTCCAGGTATGGGACGCCACCAGGATAGGTCCCCGGCTCAAGTGAAGTTCGCTCCTCTTCTCCAACTCCCGGCGAGGGAAGGGCAAGCCGACATATTTGGGCTTCCTCCGTCGCCGACGAGCGAATCGCTCCCGAAATATGGCCGGATGGGCGAAGACCTTGCAACCAGGCACTAAGGAGAGAAAGGTTCGCATACCCCCCGTATGGTCGGGGTGGCTGTGGCTGATGACCAACGCCGAGATCCGCCTCAACTCCAAACCCAAAATGGAAGCGTTATATAATAGCGTCTCTCCACTGGCCCCGGTGTCGAAGAGGATAGCATCCTCCTCAGTTTCCACTAGGAAGGAGAGGCCATGTTCGGCCAAGAGGCCAGAGGCTGGCCGCACCTCATCGTCGACTAAGCAAGTGATGGCCGAAGCCATTTCGATCAGTCTCTCCTATCCTTGGCACACTCCGCACAATAGCCTAGGAGCTCCACCCGACTGGTGGTGATCTCAAACCCATGGCGAAGGGCCAAGCCCCGATCAACTTCCTCGCAGTGAGCGCAATGGAACTCGATTACCCTCCCGCAGCCGAGGCAAACCAGATGCTGATGTTCTTCGGTCCTGACCTCGTAGTGGCGCTGATCCCCCTTCAACTGTAATACTTTGATCAGATCGAACCCCTTTAGGAGATCTAAGGTACGATAGACGGTGGAGAGGCTGACACGGGGGTGTCTCTCCCTCGCCAAGCGATAGATCTCATCTGCATTCAGGTGACCGCCATGCTCTTGGATTATCTCAATGATGAGTCTCCGCTGCAATGTGATCCGTTTTCCCTCAGCGCGTAACAAGCTTATGAGCCCTGCACCATTCATCATAATAACATTCCAACATCGTTCCCTAAAACGATCCCGAGCTCCCTGCAAGCCCAAAAGGGCCGCCATTTTGAGAGCCTTATGTCCTCACCATCCTGGCCCCGCACTTGGGGCAACCTATGTTGTAACACGGCTTGCCCAGTTGGTGGGGTACCTTGTGTCCGCAGTTGGGACAGACACAGTAGCCGCCGGGCCCTGCCCCGGGCTTGGTGCCGCCCATGCGACCCTGGCCTCTCCCGCCTCCTCTGCCTCTTCCCAGGCCCAATAGCCTCTGGAACATCGACCTCACCTCCTTCTACAACCTTCCTCGGTAGAGCAGGGTGGAGTGGCGCATCGTTCCTCCTGACCACAGCAAGTGCGCCCGGGAAGACGCCCTCCGCTCAGGACATAGGGAGTAGAGATCAGTTTTTCCAAGAGAGCGCTGCCGCAACTTGGACAGCGAGGGCTCTCGTCGCCAGAGCGAAGTAACATTTCCACCCTTTTCCCACAATCTTGGCATCGATACTCGTAAATGGGCATCTCTTCACCCTCCTCAGGTCGCCCCTGACCCCAGCGTTAGTTCACCAGCGTCGCTTTTCTATCATGGCGCAAGTGAGATACACCACTTTTATGTCATTCTCGCAGCAGAACTGGATGGCCTCCTCTGACTCACTGCCGGGCTGCATCCATATCCTTTTCAGGCCCAACTGCGCGCATTGACGGACGATCTCCTCCGCAGCCGCTGGGG
>CAYUAM010000184.1:0-4434 GCA_964442805.1 uncultured Anaerolineales bacterium
GGAAACGTCAACTACAAGGATACCAGCAATTGCGATATTTGGCCGTCCCCGACAACTTAGTTGAGAAAGCCATCAAAGCAACTGAGGGCACAAAGATCGGAGTTAGAGACTCAAAGGGTGATGTTCGAAAGTCTGCGGGCCGTGTTAAGAGACGTCGTTAAGTAAACAATCACTCCGCCCTCTTCTCCTCAATGTCCTCCTTCGCCATCTCTATGAACCGCTCCAACGGCATTGGCCCCAAATCTTCCTCGGTGCGTAGCCTCACGGCGACGGTTCCCTCTTTTACCTCCCTATCGCCTATGACCAGCATATAAGGTATCTTCTCCATCTGAGCGTCGCGGATCTTGGCCTGCATCCGCTCGCCTCGGTCGTCCACCCGGACGCGAAAGCCGGCCTCCTTTAGTCTCCCTTCGACCTCCTTGGCGTATTCCAAGTTGCGCTCGGTGATGGGGATGAGGATGGCTTGGGTGGGGGCCAGCCAGATGGGGAAGGCCCCGGCGTAATGCTCGATCAATATCCCGAAGAAGCGCTCCATGGAGCCCAGGAGGGCCCGATGGATCATGTAGGGCCGATGCTCCTTTCCGTCCGCCCCTACGAAGTCCATATCGAAACGCTCCGGCAGGTTGAAATCGAACTGGATGGTAGTGAGTTGCCAGGCCCGCCCCAGGGCGTCCTTGATGTCTATATCTATCTTGGGGCCGTAGAAGGCCCCGGCTCCCTCGTCCACCTCGTAGGATAACCTTTGCCTTTCCAGGGCTCGCCGCAACGATTCCTCGGCCTTCCCCCAGTCCTCAACCCGTCCCACGTACTTCTCCGGCCGGGTGGAGAGCATGAAGTTATACTCCTTAAAGCCGAAGGCCCCCAAGAGGTGGAGGGTGAAATCGAGGAGCCTCACGATCTCCTCCTCGATCTGGTCGGGGCGGCAGAAGATGTGGGCGTCATCTTGGGTGAAACCTCGCACCCGCAGGAGGCCGTGAAGGACGCCGGAGCGCTCGTACCGATAGACCGTGCCCAGTTCCGCCCAGCGCAGGGGCAGGTCGCGGTAACTCCGTATCCTGCTCTTGTAGATCAAGATGTGGAAGGGGCAGTTCATGGGCTTGAGGAAGTAATCCTGCCCCTCTATATCCATGGGGGAGTACATCAGGTCGCGGTAGTACTCCAGGTGGCCGCTTCTCTCCCAAAGGATGCTCCGGCCGATGTGGGGCGAATAGACGATGTCGTAGCCGGCCTTCAGGTGCTCTTGCCGCCAGAAATCCTCGATGAGGGTGCGGATCATTCCCCCCTTAGGGTGCCAGTGAACCAGCCCTGCCCCGGCCTCCTCGTGGACGGTGTAGAGGTCGAGTTCCACCCCCAGGCGGCGATGGTCCCTCCGCTCTGCCTCTTCCCGCCTCTGGAGATAGGCCTCCAGTTCCTCCCTGGTAGGCCAGACGGTGCCGTAGATGCGCTGTAACATGGGCCGGGTCTCATCGCCCCGCCAGTAGGCTCCAGCCACGCTCAGGAGTTTCAGCCCTTCCTCGCTCACTTGGCCGGTATCTCCCAGGTGGGGGCCTCGACAGAGGTCGGTGAAGCCATCGTGGGTGTAGATGGAGATGATCTCCTCCTCCGGCATCCGGGAGATCAACTCAAGTTTATAGGGCTGACCGGCGAAGAGGGCTTGAGCCTCCTCCTTGGATATCTCCCTTCGTAGGAAGGGGTGGCGGGCCTTTATCACCTCCCTCATGCGGGCCTCGATTCGGCTCAGGTCATCGGGAGTGAGGGGACGGGGGAGGTCGAAGTCATAGTAGAAGCCCTCCTCTATGGCCGGGCCGATGCCCAGTTTGGCTCCCGGGAATAACTCCAGGACCGCCTGGGCCATGATGTGAGAGGCCGAGTGGCGCATGGCCTCAAGATCACTCTCCGCCATGGCTCTCCTCCTTTCCTGGTGATTCTCCCTGCAAGGTCGAGTGGTCATCTTTCGCCATTTCCAAGATTGTTTCTCGCTCACGATTCGTCCCCCGGGCTAAGGCGATGCCCAGGAAGACGATGAGGGCCCCCAAAGCCTGCAGGAGGACGAAACGCTCCCCTAAAGTCAAGATGGCTAACCCTACCGCCACCACCGGTATCAAATAGTTGTAAACCATGGTGCGGGTGGGTCCTATCTCCCCGATGGCCCGGAGCCAAAGGACGTAGCCCAACCCTGCGGCGAAGAGGGAACTGTAGCCCAGTCCCAGCCAGCCGTTGAGGGAGAGGCGGGCCCAGGGCTGATGGACCAGAGCCCTCCAGGTGAAGGGGAGCATGGAAATGGTCCCCAGGATCATGGTTACGGTTGTAAAGCGCAGGGCAGAGTGGCGCTTCAAAGGTCGCTTGGAGATCACCGCTACCAGGCCGTTTATGGCTGCGCAGGTAAGTAGAAAGAGGTCTCCTTTCAAGGTTTGCACGCTCAGAGTCAACCCTCCCGACTGGGCTCCTACGATCATGGTCACCCCTATAAAAGAGACCAAGATGCCCCCTATCTGGAGGAAGGTGATCCGTTCCTCTCGGAAGAGGACGGCGAAGAGGAAGGTGAAGATGGGCCCGGTGGCTAGGAGCAGGGAGGAATTAGAGGCCGTGGTGTAGTAGATGCCCAGGGTGAAGATGATCTGGTAGAGGCCGATGCCGATGCCACCCGCTACCGCCACCCGTAGCCAATCTTCCCTATGGATGGTTGGTTTGCCCTCCAAAAGCAACGCGACGAGCAAGAGGAAGAGAGCCACCCCGACGAAGCGGGCCGTGGCGAAGGCTAAAGGCTCTATCTCCTGGAGGCTATATTTAATCACGCTGAAGACCGAGCCCCACAGGAAGACCACTAAGAGCATGAGGAGGTCGGTCTTAGTGAAACGCCTCTCCATAGCGACTCCTAAAGACAGACCCCTCGCCTTTGGGGCGAGAGGTCTCGCGGTTCCACCCAAATTCGGCACATCCAGTGCCCTCTTAGCGCGATACCGGGCGCTCCCGTGGCCTCATACTCGACTCTCGTCTTTCCGAGGCAGACTCCGGGGTGGTTTCCCTTGGGGCCCATGCTAGCGAGGCTCTCAGTCTCGGCCTCGCCTCCCTGGAGCGATGCCCTCGGGTAGTTGTCCCCATCGCAGCCTTTACCGGTGGTGGGCGGTATTGGATTCGAACCAATGACCTCTACGATGTCAACGTAGCGCTCTAGCCAACTGAGCTAACCGCCCTCATTTTCATTATAACACAATTGGAATTTTCTGCAAAGGGGATGCCTCTCCCTGTTGTTCACCCAGGCCAAAGGTTTGACAGAACGTTGAGGGTGTGTTATAAACCATTGAGTGCGGAGAGGGAAGGAGCACACCAGGAAGGATGGGTTGGGCTAGGCTCAACGATCAAGATAGGGCCTGGCCTTGTCCCATCTTTCTCTTCCTAAGCCATGAAGGCTATCTCTCCGAGTAGGAGAGGGGGTTAGAAAGGACTATGGGAGTCGCTGAAGACAGCAAGGTTTTGGTCATCGGCCTCGATGGAGCCACCCTGGATCTACTGATACCCCTGATGAAGGAGGGATATATGCCCTTCCTCAGTCAGTTATTTCAGGATGGGGTGTGGGGGCAGTTGGAGACGACCTACCCTCCGGTGACCGCTCCAGCCTGGGCCTCTTTCATGACCAGCAAGAACCCGGGCAAACACGGCATCTACGAGTTCCTTTACCGTCGAAAGGGGAGCGTGGAACAGGTGCCGGTGAATTCCAGGATGTTGGGGGGAAAGACCCTCTGGCGGCTTCTAAGCGAGGCCGGAAGAAGGGTAGGCATCGTCAATGTGCCTTTGACCTACCCCCCTTCGGAGGTGAACGGTTTTATCATCGGCGACTTCCTGACTCCAGAAGGGAGCAGGGACTTCTCCTACCCTCCTGAACTGGTGGGGGAGATAGAGGGTCAGTTCGGTCCGTACCCCCTTTATCATATCCAGGTTTATAGCAAGGGCGGGGTGGAGAAGGTGCTGGAGGAACTTGACCACCTCTTGAGATATGGGACGGAGAGCGCCCTATACCTTATGAGGGAAAAGCCTTGGGATTTCTTCATGGTTCACTTCGCCGGCACGGACCGGATCCAACATGAACTTTGGCACATCCTAGACCCCCACCACCCCATGCATGACCCTGGAGAGGCGGAGAGATACCGCGAGGGGGTTTTGGCTTTCTATCGAGATACCGATGCCGCGGTGGAGAGGCTAGTGGGGAGCGTTGATCCGGAGACTACAGTTATCGTGATGTCCGATCATGGCTTCGGCCCCATCTACAAATTCGTCAACTTCAACCCCTGGCTTATGGAGATCGGCTTCCTGAAATTGAAGAAGGATCTCCTAAGCCGTCTTAAAAACCTCCTCTTCCGCTTGGGGATAACGCCGGCCCTGGGCTATCGCTTGGCTATGCGTTTGGGCTTTGCCCGGCTGAGGCTCTCTCGGGGG
>CAYUAM010000185.1:0-4432 GCA_964442805.1 uncultured Anaerolineales bacterium
CCCTAAATCGTGTGTGATCCATATCACCGCCATCCCTATCTCATCCCTCAACCGTTTCACTAACTCTATGATCTGGGCCTGAATGGTCACATCTAACGCCGTGGTAGGCTCATCGGCAATCAATATGTCAGGGTTGCACGATAAAGCCATGGCAATCATGGCCCGCTGACGCATACCTCCACTGAATTGATGAGGATAATCGTCTACCCGATCCCCTGCCTCAGGAATCCCTACCATCTCTAAGAGCCCTATGGTCCTGGCCCGCGTTTCCTCCTGGCCCATCTCCAAATGCAACATCAAGGCCTCGCTGATCTGCTGTCCTACGGTCAGGACGGGGTTGAGGGAGGTCATGGGGTCCTGGAAGATCATGGCTATCTTTCTTCCCCTCACCTGGCGCATCTCCTCCTCATCCGCTAGGAAGAGGTCTCGTCCCTGGAATATGACCTCCCCTCCTACGATCCTCCCTGCCGGTTGAGGGACCAAACGCAAAAGGGAGAGGGCGGTAACCGACTTGCCACAGCCGCTCTCCCCTACGATGCCCAATACCTCCCCTTGGCACACCTCAAAGGAAACGCCGTTCACTGCCTGGACCACCCCATCTTCGGTGTGGAACTCCGTCCTCAGGTTCTTGACCTCGAGGATGACGCCTTCCCTCACCATGACCATCGCAGGTTAGGTTTGCGGGCTGCCGTCACCTCGTCCAAACGGCCTACCGGGGTGGTCAGGGGCGCGGAGCGCACCCGCTCCGGTTCCTCCTTTGCCTCCTGGGCGATCTGGCGCATGGCCGCCACGAAGCCATCCAAGGTCTCCAGGCTCTCCGTCTCCGTGGGCTCTATCATCAAAGCCTCCTCCACGATGAGGGGGAAATATACGGTGGGAGGATGAAAGCCCAAATCGATGAGCCTTTTGGCTATATCTAAGGTATGAACGCCTTGTTCCGCCTGCCACTTGCCAGAGAAGACGCATTCATGGAGACAAGGCCTATGGTAAGGCAAGAAGTAGTGGCCTTTCAGTTGGCTGAGGAGATAGTTGGCGCTGAGCACGGCGCCCTCGCTTACTTCCCTGAGCCCCTCCGCGCCCAAGGAGCGGATATAGGCATAAGCCCTGACCATCACCCCGAAGTTGCCATAGAAGCCACCGACCTTCCCGATAGACAGAGGCCGCTCATAATCCCAATAATACCGGGGCACCTCTCCCTTGGCCACCACAGGGACAGGGAGGAAAGGTGCCAACTCCGCGCTGACCGCCGTGGCCCCCGCGCCCGGCCCCCCTCCTCCGTGGGGGGTGCTGAAGGTCTTATGGAGGTTATAGTGGAGGATATCCATTCCTAATTCCCCTGGCTTGGCCGTGCCCAAAAGGGCGTTCATATTGGCCCCGTCGCAATAGATGAGCCCTCCCGCCTGATGGAGGATATCCGCTACCTCCAAGATCCTCTCCTCGAAGAGGCCCAAGGTGTTGGGGTTGGTGAGCATTAAGGCGGCCACCCTCCCATTGGTCTGTTCTTTTAGCCTGTCGACATCGATATTCCCCCGCTCATCGGAGGGGATGGTGACCACTTGATAGCCACACATGGCCGCTGTGGCCGGGTTAGTGCCGTGAGCCGAGTCCGGCACCAAGACTAATTCCCGCCCCTCCTCTCCGCGGTGACGGTGGTAGGCCCGCACCATGAGTATCCCCGTCAACTCCCCATGGGCTCCGGCCGCCGGCTGCAGGCTCACCCCTGGCAGCCCCGCGATCTCGGCCAAATACTCCTGCAACTCGTAGAGCAGCCGCAGGGCCCCCTGCACCGTGGCCTCATCCTGATAGGGGTGGATCTGGGCGAAGCCGGGCAGGCGAGCCACCTCCTCATTGATCTTGGGGTTATATTTCATGGTACAGGAGCCCAGGGGGTAAAAATGCGTGTCCACGGAGAAGTTGAGTTGGGAAAGGCGGGTGAAGTGGCTCACCACCTCCCTCTCGCTCACCTCGGGAAGGGGTAGCCTCTCCCTCACTCTCTCCTGGGGGATAGTCGAGGGGGGGACGTCCAGTTCCGGCAAGGAGAACCCCACCCGTCCGGGGGAACTGAGTTCACAGAGCAACTTGATCTCACCTCTCATATAGCACTCCCTGGGCGGCCGCCAACCCAGCCCCTGGTTCGAACCGGTAACCCAAGGCCTGCAGCCCTCCCTCCAGGGCTCCCAGGGTGGCTAAGATATCGCTCCCGTTCACTGAGCCCATATGGCCCACCCGGAAATAGCGTTCCCTGATCTCTGGGTGGAGGCCACCGGCCACCACCACCCCTCGCTCCTTCATCTGAGCCAGGAGCCGGTTGTCGATACCTTCAGGGTAGTAGATGGCGCTCAGGGTGTGGGCTGCCACCTCCGGCTCTGGCACCTGCTTCAATCCCAGGGCCTCCAGCCCCGCTTTGAAGGCCTCGCTCAGGAGCCGATGGCGACGGAAACGGGCGGCCATCCCTTCGCATAGTATCCCTTCCAGGCTGGTCCACAGGCCGTAGATCAGGTTCACCGGCGGGGTGCCGAAATAACTCCCCTTCCGAGCCTCGTAGGCCTGCATTATGGGCAGCCAGTTGGCGAAGTCGGCGTAGTAACTTACTACCGGGGAGCGACGCCCTCGAAAGGCCTCCAGGGCCCGCGGGCCGACCATGAGGATGGCCAAGCCAGGAGGCACCCCCAGGGCCTTCTGGGAAGCGGTCAGACAAAGGTCGATCTCCCACTCCCCTTGGTAAAACTCCTCCCCTCCGGTGGCGCAAACGCCGTCCACCACGCAGAGAGACCCATAACGGCGGGCCAAGGGGCCCAGGGCGGCCACCTCCACCAGCACCCCGGTGGAGGTATCCACCTGGGTAACCTCCATCAACTTATACTCTTGGCCCCTAAGAGCGGTCTCGATCTCCTCCAAGGGAGGCACTTGGCCCAACTCGGCCTTCACTTGAGTCACCTGGGCCCCATACCTTTGGCAGATGGCGGCGAAGCGGTCGCCGAAGAGCCCCGTATTCACCACCAGGACCTTATCCCCGGCCTCGATGAGGTTGGCCGCGGCCATCTCCATGGCTAAGGTTCCCGAGCCCGCCACCACGAAGGGCTGGCCCTCCGGGGCCAAGAAGATGTCCCTGAGCCGCTCCAGCGTCTGGCCGAATATCTCGATGAACTCCGGGGAGACATGACTGGGGGTCTTGGTGGCCAAGGCCCGCAAAACCGCCGGCTCGAACTCGATGGGGCCAGGTATCATCAAGAGTTCGCGTTCGCTCATCCCATCCTCCCCAACGCCTTCACCAGGGAGTCGATCTCCTCCTTGGTGTTCATCTCCGTGACGCAGAGCAGCAAGCCATGGGCCAACTCCGGGTAATCTCGTCCCAGGTCGAAGCCGCCTATTATCCTCTCCTCCTTCCAAAGGCGCTCGTTCACCTCCTTGGGAGGAAGGGGCGTCCTCACCACGAACTCCTTGAAGAACTCCCCGAAGGGGAGGGAGAAGCCCGGCAGTGCGGCTATGCGGCGGGCAGTGTAATGGGCCTTGTGGAAAGAGAGTTCCGCCACCCGGCGCAACCCCTGGGGGCCCATGAGGGCCAAATAGACCGTGGCGGCCAAAGCCACCAAGGCCTCGTTGGAGCAAATATTGGAAGTGGCCTTCTCCCGGCGGATATGTTGCTCCCGAGCCTGCAGGGTCAAGACGAACCCTCGTCTCCCCTGGCCGTCGGTGCTCATCCCCACCAAGCGGCCCGGCAACTGGCGCACATGCTCCTTCCGGCAGGCCATGAAACCTAAATAGGGGCCGCCGAAACTCAAGGGGTTCCCCAAGGCTTGTCCTTCCCCCACCACCAGGTCGGCCCCCTCCTCCCCCGGGGGCCGGAAGAGGCCCAAGGCCACGGGGTCCACGGAGACCACCAGGAGGGCCCCGAAACGATGGGCCAAGTCGGCTGCGGAAGAGATTTCCTCCAGACAGCCGAAGAAATTGGGGTGTTGAACGATGAGGCAAGCAGCACTATCGGAAAGGGCCCTCTCCGCCGACTCTAGGTCAAGGGCACCCTTCTCCCCGTAACCTACCTCCTTTATGGGCAGGCTCAGCCCCTGGGTGTAGGTGGAAAGGACCCGCCGATGGGCCGGATGAACGCTCCTAGCCACCACCAACCCCTCGCGGCGGGTTATACGGGCGGCCATGAGGGCCGCCTCGGCCACCGCGGAGGCCCCATCGTATAGGGAGGCGTTGGCCACCTCCATCCCCACCAGGTCGCAGATCATGCTCTGATACTCGTAGATAACGGTGAGGGTCCCTTGGCTGGCCTCGGCCTGATAGGGGGTATAGGCGGTATAGAACTCCCCCCGGCGGAGGATGTGGTCCACCACCGCGGGGATGAAATGGCCATAGGCCCCCGCGCCCAAAAAGGAGGGGTGATGGTCCAGGTCGGCGTTCTCCTCGGCCATCCTTCCAAGGAGCC
>CAYUAM010000186.1:0-4424 GCA_964442805.1 uncultured Anaerolineales bacterium
CCCGCTGCACAAACTCCTCATAACCCTTACCCCCAGAACGGATGTCGATGTAAAAGACGTAGGCTTGACCTTCCGGCACCTCGCTCTTGTAGATCATGGCCTGTTTAGCCACATACATGCAGCAGACTTTGGAGCAATAGGGGACCCCTCGTTCTGGGTCTCTAGAGCCGGCACATTGGATGAAGACCAGCTCTCGGGGCACCCGACCATCGGAGGGACGGCGTATCTCCCCCCCCGTAGGGCCAGAGGCGGCCAGAAGCCTCTCGAACTGCAAGCCGTCGATGATATCGGGGTGCTCCCCGGCCCCATATTCGGGGAGCCTTTCCTTGGGATAGAGGTCGTAACCGGTGGCTACCACTATGGCCCCCACCCCTTCCTCGACTATAGCGTCTTTCTGCTGGAAATCGATGGCTCCGGTGGGGCAAAATTTCTCACAAACCCTACATTTTCCTCGCCGGAAATAGGCGCAAGAGGCGGGGTCGATGACCGGCTTGTTGGGGACCGCTTGGGGGGAAAGGGTATAGATGGCTTTCCGCTTCCCCAGGCCCCCCTCGAAATCCGAGGGCGCCCGCCAAGGACATTTCTCCTGACAAAGGCCACAGCCCGTGCATTTCTCCCCATCCACATAGGAGGCCTTGCGCCTTATCTCCACTTTGAAATCGCCGGCTCCACCTTTTACCCTTTCCACCTCGGAGTAGGCCTGGAGCCTTATCTTCTCATGATGGCCCACCTCCACCGTGCGGGGGGTGAGGATGCATTGGGAGCAATCCAGGGTGGGGAAGGTCTCCGATAACTGGGCCATGTGGCCGCCGATGGAGGGCAGCCTCTCCACTAAAATTACCTCGTAGCCGCTGTTGGCGATATCCAGGGAGGCCTGGATGCCGCTGATCCCCCCACCGATGACCAGGGCCCGCCTGATCATAGGAGCCCCCTCCCCTCCAGCAAGGGTCGGGGGTCGACATGGTGCTCGGCCAGGCCGAAGGTGGCTTTATCTAACCCCAAGGCCAACCCCAAAAGTTGGGTGAAATAGAGGATGGGCATAGGGGTAAAGTCGGGGTGTTCGCTGGCCATATCTTCTTGGCGATAATCCAGGTTGAACTGGCAGAGGGGACAAGAGGTGACTATGGCCTCTGCCCCGCACCTCTGGGCAGAGCGCAAAATGGCATAAGAGAGGTCGGTGGCCACCTGGCTGGAGTTCACGGTCAGGTAGGAGCCGCAACATTCCACCTGGTAGGGGAAATCCACCACCTGGCAACCGAGGCTCTGGAGGAGGTGACCCAAGACCTGTGGCTTCTCCGGGTCATCCAGCCCCATCTCTCGATGAGGCCGCAGGAGCAAACAGCCGTAGTAGGGGGCCGCTTTCAACCCCTCCAGTGGCCTCTTTACCTTCCCACTTAGGGCCTCGAAGCCCACCTGATCTCGCAAGAGCCCCAGGAAGTGAAGGACTCGTACCTTCCCTCCGTATTCCTCCTCTACGAAGAACTCTATCCGCTTACGCTTCTCCTCCTCATTTTGCAGGAACCGGCTAGTCCGCTTTAGGACGTTATAGCAGATGGAACATAGGGTGACCAACTCCTCCCCTTCCTTCTGGGCGCTCAGGAGGGTGCGAGTAGGGGCCACCAGGGCCAAAAGGTCATCGGTAGCCAGGGGGAAGGTGGCTCCACAGCAATTCCATTGGGGGAGTTCGACCAACTCCAGGCCAAGGGCCTGGGCCGAGGCCAGGGCCGAGGCAGCAAACCCCTTGGCCTTGGTAGCCAGGGTGCAGCCAGGGAAATAGGGGTAGGACATGATCTAACTTTGATACTTGCGAGAGCCGGCCACGATGGCCATCTGGGGGGCTTGGCTAATGAACTCCGGGGAGAGTGCGGTCAGGTCTAACTGATCCCCCTCCGCTCGCAGGGCTAATCGCCGCAGGGCCTCCATCACCCGTGGTAAGTCGACCCCTTTTGGGCAACGGGAGAGACAAGTCAAACAAGAAGCGCAAAGCCAAATGGTTCGAGAACTCAGGACCTCCTCCAAGCCCAATTGGGCCAGCCGGAGGACCTGATTGGGAAGGAGATCCATGGCCCCAGCGGCCGGGCAGCCGGCCGAACACTTGCCGCACTGGTTGCAGGCCAAAAGCGGCTGCCCGCTGATCTCCTCCACCCTCCTTACCAATTCCCCCCTGACCTCCTCGATAGAAAGCCTCACCCTTGCCGCCTCTCGATAAGAAGACTTATTTAATCTAATTATACCATAATAGCCTCCGAAGGTAAAAATCCCGTTGAGAACGACGTCGATCCTTCGGAGGGAAGCCAAGGGCCAATATACTACCATTGGTATATCAAGTCAAGGCGGGAATCATATGGATGCGCTCCATGCATTCACCATTATATAAGCCTCCTCGTCCCGGCTCTAGATGACCCCCATGGCTAGCCCATCCTCCTTCGGTATGATATAATAAAAATCAACAAGGCGGGCACGCTTCTCGGGGTTGTCCTTCGCCCAATAGATCGCCAACACCATAGCCTTGCTTGTGGCATAGACGTGAGTTCTGTCACGGTTGGATGCCAACCAACTGGGGGATTCCCCCAGGTATTAGGGGCGAATTCCCATAACACAATTGCCCTTGGTGGGCTTCATCTGGATGGCCTTCACCGGCCATCTATTCTGAGGGGAGCGAAAGATGGCTGAATCTAAGGTGGCCATAGTTGGTTTAGGGGCCATAGGGGGCTCCATGGGCCTGGCCCTCAAGGGAAGAGGGGTGGAGTCCCGTATTGTGGGTTATGATCCGGAGCCGGCCACTCTCAAGGCGGCCAAGCAGCGAGAGGCCATAGATATGGCCGAATCGCGCCTCCCTTCCGCCGTGGAGGGGGCAGGGGTGGTGATAATGGACCTTCCCCTCTCGGCCATGGAGGAGGCCTTTGAAATCATGGCCGAGCACCTCTGGGAAGGGGCCGTAGTTACCGACACGGCCACGGCTAAGGAGAGGGTGTTGGAGTGGGCGGAGGCCCTCCTCCCTTCGGGGGTCCATTTCGTGGGGGGAGACCCCATCATCGGGGAGGAGGAGAGGGGCCTCGAGGCGGCGCGGGAGGACCTCTTCCAGGGGGTCACCTATTGTTTGATCCCCTCTCCGCGAGCCCACCCCAAGGCGGTGGAGCTCATGGTCAGGCTGGTGAGGACCTTGGGGGCGGAGCCCTTCTTCCTGGGGGCCACGGAGCACGATGGGGAGATGGCCTTGATGGGCCATCTGCCCCACCTCATGGGGGCGGCCCTTTTCCGAGCCGCCTGTCGGGGGCCCGCTTGGCGGGACCTATCCAAACTGATCTCCCCCCATTTCGAGCGGGTGACCCGTTTCCCCTCCTCGGAGCCGGGGCTTTATCGCGATATCTGCTTGAGCAATCGAGAGCACCTCTCTCGCTCCATCGACCTCCTCATGGAGCGATTAGAGGAGGCCAAGGAGATGTTGGCCCGGGGGGATGAAGAGGGGCTAGTGGAACTCTTCTCTGATCCCATCTCTGACCGTCAGGGGTGGTTGAAGGTTAAGCAGGCCGATTTCTCGCATACGGCGGAGAACATGGAGGAGATCCGCCAGATGCGTAGGTTAGGGGGACTGGGCCAATATCTGGGGCTTACCCCCCGCCGGCCGATAAGGAAACCTTAACCCTGGGCCCATCGTAAAGGGCGATATCACTTAAGCCGACGAGGAACCACCCTAACGGTCCCGATGATCACTTTATCCAAAGGCTGTCCTCTCCCATCATAGGCTATTAGTGGCCTGCCAGTGGCCAAATCAAAGAGGCTTACCTCCGTCTTCCCCTCTACAGGAGCCTGAAGGCGCACCATAATGGGCACGCCATAGGTATCACCAATGACTTCTCCCTCCTTCCAGAGGCTAGTGGGATAGGAGCCTAAGCCCGGATAGGAATCCTCCTGGCCCATTACTTCACCGCCTTTCCCCAGGACCTTCACGGAGACAGTATAGTCCTTCTCCATAACTACTATAGATTGCCAGTAAAGGGTCACATGGATGGGGTCTCCGACACGCACCTCCTCTTCGCCGAGGCGATACCCTAAAAGAGCCATCTGGCCTCCGAAGTTAACATCAATGGGGATGCCCTCCACCTCCTCGCTCCTGAGGAGAGGAGGGCGAGCATAGGCGGGGGCGATGGAGCGGAAGGGACAGATGAGGGCCGCTATCATCAGAAGCCCTCCCACAGTGGCCACCAAAGGCCCCGTCCGTTGTCCTCCCCATTGACTCAGGCCCCAGAAGATAAGAAATGAGAAGGCGGAGATGGCTGGGAAGGCTAGGCGACCCTGAGCAGCCTGAACCCGAAAGTTCCAACTGTAAAGGGTCAAAGCAACAACGAGTAACCAAAGAGGCAAAAGGGAGAGGGTGGCGAGAGGAAGATTCCGCTCCCCACGCAGATATCTTATGGCCACCA
>CAYUAM010000187.1:0-3099 GCA_964442805.1 uncultured Anaerolineales bacterium
CACCTTGATCACCGCCGGGCTCTCCGGGCAGGCCAGGGGCAACTGGCTCCAGTCGTACTCGTAGCCGTAGAGGTCGCTCACTAAAAGGTCTATGCGTGCCTCCCCCCAGGAGGGGTCATACTCGGAGCGGTCTGGTTGGCTGGGGAAAAGCACCCGGTCGTTATAGACTTCCACCACCCGGTAGTAGGGCTGGCCGGGGCTCATCTCTCGCATTTGGAAGGCGATGCGGGATGCCTCTGGGGCGATTTGACAATCGATATCCTCCAGATACCAGACGCCCCCCAGGCTGCCCCCTTCCCGCTCCTCGTTGATATATGATGGTGGGGTGGGCGTGACCGTGGCCCCTGGGCTGCTAGTGCAAGAGGCTAGCAGAAGAAGCAAAATCATAAAAGCTATACTTGTTACCCTCGCCACATATTCTATTTTACGCTCCCTCATCGTTGGTGGCAAGCCAGAATAGAAAAAGAGGTCGGCCTCTCACAAGAGTGCCGACCCTTCAGGCAAGCCAAATGGTTCCCCTAGGGAGTTTTGCGTCCCTTCCTTGTCACCGCCAGGAAAGCCTTCACCACCTTGGGGTCCCACTGGGTGCCCGCTCCAGCCCTGATCTCGGCCAATGCCTCTTCTCGGCTCTTAGCCGTACGATAAGGCCGCTCGGCCATCATAGCATCGAAGCCATCGGCTACCGCCAAGATGCGGGCTCCCAGGGGTATTTCTTCTTCCTTGAGCCCATCGGGGTAGCCGTTCCCATCGTACCACTCGTGGTGGTGTCTTATTATGGGCACCAGGTGGGTCAAGCCCTCGATCTTGCCCACTATATCGGCGGAGATGGCAGGGTGGACCTTGATCATCACATACTCGGCGGCGGTGAGCCTGCCCGGTTTGTTCAGGACCGAGTCAGGGATGCCGATCTTCCCTGTGTCGTGTAAGAGGCCCGCTACGCGCAGTTTTTCTATCTCCTCCTCAGGTAGCCCCATCTCTTGAGCGATGGCTACCGCTTTTTCCGTAACCCCCAGGGAGTGGCCGCCGGTATAAGGGTCCTTGGCCTCGATGGCCGTGGCCAGGGCGGTGATGGTCTGAAGGTTGAGGTCCTTCAACTCCTGATAGGCTCGAGCGTTCTCGATGGCCATGGCCGTTTGGTCAGCGATGGCCAGCAACATCCCCATCTCCTCCTCGCTCATCTCCTCCCGTCGAGAGAAGAGCAGCATTATGCCCACCAGGTTGCCCTTGACCCAAAGGGGGAGTTGGACGATCAGGTTGATTTTGAGGGCGGCTTGCGTCGCCCTGATCACCTGTTCGCCCGCCAGGTGGCCGAAGAGGGTGGAGGCGTCCTGAGCCAGGTGTGGTTTCCGGGCCAAGACGGCCTCGCGCCGGGCTGGGGCCATCTGCGCTAGGGAAGAGGTCAACCCTTCGAACTTAATCCCGGTTAGCCTTTCCACCTTCTTGATCAGTTTCATTTGGGGCGTGGCCACCACCAGCCGGAAAGCCTCACTGGTCCGGTCGAAGAGGGCGAAAAGGGGCGGGTAGGCCTCTTCCAGCAGGGTAGCAACATTGGTGGCGATAACCTTTAAGATCTCGCGCAAATCCAAAGTGCTTATCACCGAGGCGCTGATCCTCTGGAGGGCCAAAAGCCTTTCGTTGATCCGCTCCAGCCTCTGGGCGTGTTCCTTGCTCTCCTCGTAGAGCCTGGCACTCTCAATGGCCACCGCGATCTGGCTGGCTATAGTCGTGAGCAGGGACTTCTCCTCCGGGGAGAAGTGGTGGTCATGGCTGGTCCCCAAACCCATGAAGCCGATGGTTTTCTCTTTGACCTTCAGGGGCAGATAAGCCGCCGTCTTGAACCCCTCAATGAGGGCTTCCCGCCCCCGTACTCGAGAGTCCTGGGGCAGGTTCTCGAAGAAGATGGCCTCTCCCAACTTCACGCTCTGCCAGCGGAGGCCATCACCGGCCCGGGGTTGGGCAAAGGTGGCCAGGAAATCTTTGGGCACGCCCCGATGGACCATGGGGACTATCAGTTCTTTGGCCTCATCCACCAGGCCGATGCCTCCCGCCTCGAAGCCAGTGATGTCCAAGACCTTATCCAGGGCTCGGTGGAGGACCTCCTTCAAGTCTAGGGAGCCGCTAACTGTCTCGGCGATGGCGTTGAGGGCAGCCAGTTCCCTATTTCGCCGCTCTATCTCCTCTTCTCTCCTTTTCCTCTCGGTGACGTCCCTCACCACATGAACGCTTCCCAGGGCCTTTCCTTCCTCATCGAAGCGGGGGTAGACCGTTATCTGAAGGGTTCGACTAGTGTTCGGATCCTCTAGTTCGCTGGTGATAGCCTGCTGGGTCTGCAAAGCCTTCTGGAGGGGACATTCTGACCAGGGCTCCTTCAGTTGGTGAACCGCCTCGTAACATTTGCGGCCGATGAGGGCTTGCGGCCTGGTGCCGAGCCCTTCCGCCATGGCTTTATTGGCCCTAATGATGGTATAGTTTTGGTCTATGAGGTAGATGCCCTCGGTCACGCTGTCAAAGGTGGCCTCCCACTCCCTCTTGCCCCGGGCCACGATCTCAAATAGTCGGGCGTTCTCGATGGCGATGGCTGCCTGACTGGCGATGGCGGACAAGAGTTCCATCTCCTCATCTGGCACCCTTTCCTTCTGGGACAATAGGGTCATGGTTCCCGCTAGTTTTCCTTTCACCCAAAGGGGGAGGTCCACAACAGCGTTGACCCCCAGGGCCCTCTGGGCAGCCTGGACCAGTTTTCTACTTGCCCGGCGTCCCAGGATGTCAGAGCCGTCACTGGTCACATAAGGCTTCCCGGTCAAAAGGGCCTCACGCAGTTCCGGTTTTAGTGTGGAGAGGGGGAAGGAGAGTTGGTCAAATCTCGTTCCGATCAAACCTTCCGCCCTTTTGAGCATCTGTTGATGGGTGCCAGTCAAGACGACCTCAAGGGTTTGGGTTTGCTCATTGAGGAAGCTGAAGATAGGCGGATACTTTTCATCGAATAACTTCATTATCCCTTCTTGGATGGTGCGCAAAACCTCGTGGAGGTGGAGCGTGCTAGTCACGGTCATGGCTATAGCGTTGAGGGCAGCCAAGCGTTCGCCGTGGCGCCGTATC
>CAYUAM010000187.1:3199-4405 GCA_964442805.1 uncultured Anaerolineales bacterium
CCTCCTCCGCCCGTTTGCGCTCGGTGATCTCCCCTCTAGGTTTTCCTCTTCTACCGTTGCCCATCCTCTTTCCCCTTGAACAGATCGCTGATATTGTGAGTTTCATAGAGCACAACGCGGTTCGGGTAGCCCGAGAGGATTCCGGGCAGATACGGAAAGACTTGCAGCTGGCCGCGGAATCGGCGCAGCCCAAAAGAGTTTCTCATCCTCATCGGTTCGAGTTCGTGTTGTCAACGTTGACAAAGAGAAAGGCCGTTCCCCTTATCGTCCGTTCGACCAACTTCAACTCCTCTTGGGCGAAGGCTAAGCATCGTCCTCGCTTGAACAGGCCTGTAAGTTCATCGACGAATGGCAGGTAGTTTCTGTCGACAGGGCTGTCTCTCAGAGGCTCATAGGAACTACCGTGTCTACGCTGAGCCTATTGGCTATTTCGGTCAGGCTAGCCGCAGCCACCGTATTTGGCTGAGAGAGCATGATTGGTTCACCCAACGCTAGACCTCTACTACAAGCATCTGCGGCGGGAGGGACTACCCCAATAATATTACAACCCAGTTGTGTTCTAATCTGTGTTAGCTTCACAGGCACAGATAATACTGTACGGTTGACAATCACGACACCCGTTAGTCCTCGACCCACACCCCATGAATTCAATAGTTCAAGGGTTACTTGACCCGATGTCACACAGGCTGTTTCGGGCTCCACAACGAGCGTCACAAAATGGGAACGTAGCAGCGCCGCCTGGAGAGCGGCAGAGGGACAGCAAGGCAAATCGATGATCGTATAATCGGCCATGCCAGCGAGACCCTTGATGATCGCTTCAGCCTGCTCAGGCTTGATCTCTTTATATGTATCCACTTTTTGCGGTCCAAACAGTACTCGCAAGCCAGTTGGGTGGTTAACTAACCGCGCACTCAATTCGCGCTCGTCAATGCGCCCCGGCTCCAATTCAAGCAAGTCTGCCAGGGTCACGACCGGAGTCTGACCTAGTTGAAGAGAAAACGTCCCAAAGTAGGACCTCAGCTCCAGGGCTATGACCATTTTGTCGGAGGCGGCCAGGGCCAGAGCGACATTTACAGCCAAGGTCGTCGTGCCTACGCCGCCCTTGGCGCCTAAAAAGCCTAATACCCTTCCTTGTTTTACACGCCGTGCTTCGCGGGAATTCTCCGCTAACGCCCTATGTCTTTCGATTGCATAGCGGATTGAACG
>CAYUAM010000188.1:0-531 GCA_964442805.1 uncultured Anaerolineales bacterium
GAGGACGGCATAGCCCAGGAGGCCATAGTTCACATCATCTGGTTGCTGGCGGACCTTCTCCTTGAAGGTGGGGAGGCGGGTCAGCCAGCCCATGGGGGTGACCATGGAGAGGATGAGGTGGAGTTCGGTCACCTGGGGCACGTGGGATTGGACGATGATGATGCTCCTTTGGGGGTCCATCCCCGCGGCTAGCCAGTCGATGACCATCTCCTGAGTGTTCGACCTCAGGTTCTCCGTCTCCTTTATGCTGGTGAGGGCGTGAAGGTCAACCACGCAATAGACGCACTCGTAATCCTCTTGGAGGGCCACGTAATTTCTGATGGCCCCCAAATAGTTACCTAAATGTTGCCTCCCCGTGGGCCGAGCCCCGGAGAAAACCCTCCCTTTCATCACAGCCTCCTATCGACGATGACGGTCAAATCGCCCCTTTGGCCAGCCTTAGGACCAAACTATTCATTATTGCACTCTGCCGCGAGCCGCAACCGGCCAGATCACCTCCACCGTGTCGCCACGAGCGCCAATCACCTGGTT
>CAYUAM010000188.1:541-4402 GCA_964442805.1 uncultured Anaerolineales bacterium
GGCAAGAAGCCGCTTCGCCCTCCGCCTCGGGCACCTGGTTGAACAGGTTGCTGACTACGCAGCAATGGTTGGGGATGACCGTCACCCGCTCCCCGATCTCCGGCTTACGCTCACATAGGGAGAAATCGACATGGCCGTGCTCTTCCGAAAGAGCATAAAAATGGGCTTCAGGGTATTCCAGAATGAGCCCGTAACCCTCTAGCCCCGAAAGGTCCGAAGAGAAGGTCTTGCTGCCGCCGTCCAGGATGCCGCGGTCGGCGGTGGGACGGCTGACCATGGTGGTGATCACCCTCAGGGCGCACTCCTCCAATTGCACGACCCCGGACTTCACCGTGTGGCGGTCGCCGTAGACATAGGTGCCAGCCCGATGCTCGGTGAGCTCCTTGTGGGTGTGTGCCTGCCACATGCATGGCGTGCCGCCGCCGCTGACCCGCTCCACAGGGACGCCATCGACGGTAAGCAATCGCTTGGTCTCATCCACGAAAGGGTCGAGATTCTGCGCGTTGGGGAAGGTCATCAAGCCCCCGAAATGGAGCCCAGGGGACCGAGCGATGATTCGAGCCAGGTCGGCGGCCTCCTGCGGCGACTGAACGCCGCACCGACCCATGCCGGCGTCGAACTCCACTAGCACTGGTAGTATGGTGCCCTCCCTTTGCGCCGCCGCGGAGAGCCCATGCACGGTGAATTCCGAGTCGGCGGTGACGCTCACCTTCACCCGGCGAGCCAGGTGCATCAGCCGCTCCAGTTTGGCCTGGCCCATGATGTTATAGGGGATGAAGATATCTCGGATGCCAGCCTGAGCCATCACCTCGGCCTCGCCTATCTTCTGGCAGGTGATGCCCACCGCCCCGGCGTTGATCTGCATGTGGGCGATCTCCGGGATCTTGTGGGTCTTGATGTGGGGCCGACTGGCGATGCCATGCTGGTCCAGATAGCGCTGAAGTTTGGCGATGTTGGCCTCTAGTTTGTCTAGATCCACGATGGCCACTGGCGTTTCCAGTTCATCGATATGCATAGAGTTACCTTGCTCTTCTCGTGAAATGGTTGGGCACTGGCTATCTTAACCCAACTGGCCCTAGCCAATCTAGCGCTGGCTAGGTAAAAGAATATACCATGACCAATCTCTGCCGTCAATCCGACGACCGTCGGGGCTTATACGTGTCAATAGCCCCCGTAGCCCACGGAGACCTTTTCCCCTTCCACTATGGTGGGCACCCGTCTAAGCCCTCCGTTGAGGCGCAACATCTCCGCAAGCCTCTGGGGGTCGGCCTTGACGTTGTACTCGGCGAACTCGATGCTGCGTATCTTCAAGGATAGCCGGGCCGAGGCGCAAAAGGGGCAAGCGGGTTTGGTATAGAGAACGACCCTCATAACTTATAATCTATCACCAAAGGGGAGGGAAAGCAAAGGAGGCTTCCTTGTCCGACAGTGGAGATTGGGATAGAATTCCTGGGCGAGGCGAACGATGTTAGTTGGCGTCCTGGCCGATACCCATATCCCCCAGCGGCTGAAGGCTATCCCTCCAGCGATATTCGATATCTTCAGCGGAGTGGAACTCATCCTCCACGCCGGAGATTTGGTCGCCCCCGATATCCTAGGAGGGTTAGCCCAGATCGCCCCGGTTAAGGCGGTGCGAGGCAACATCCATCTGGTAGATAGGACCATGGACCATGCCCAATTGTCGGCGGTGGAGCGCTTGGAACTACTAGGCCACCGGATAATCCTCACCCACGGCCACGGCTCCTTCCTGCGGGGCTCCTGGGAGAGGGTGCGCTTCTGGCTGGGCCAGGATCGGGATGCGGTCAACCAGAGGATCGCCCGCTGGTGTCTGGAGTCCTATCCCGAAGCCGAGGCCATCATCTTCGGCCATTCCCATCGGACTTACCATCGCTCGATAGGAGGGGTGCTCCTCTTCAACCCCGGGGCAGTTTGTCCCACCAGGGGGGAGCGGCCCTCGGTAGGCCTCCTCACCGTGGAGAGGGAAAAGATCAGCGCCCAAGTGGTAGAGTTGACATAAGGAGGGAAGGATGGAGTGCTTCTTTTGTGGGAAGGAGGCTTGGTACCGCTGCCCTCGTAGCGGTCGTTTTGTTTGTCATCTTCATGCTCGCTTTGAGATAGTGGCGGGAGAGGAGAAAGGACAGGGGAAGGTTGATATACGGGAGGCCCGAACTGACGACTATGCTAGGATCGAGGAGTTAGCCCTCCACTTTTGGGGGGAGACGGAGGTGGAGTGCTTCGATGGCCATTATGAGGTGCTTCGACTCCCCGCCCTGGTAGTGGAGAGCGAGGGTGAGGTGGTCGGATTCCTTTCCTATGCCGAGGAAGGGGACAGGATGGTCTTGGTGATGTTGAACCTCTTGCCTCCCTATCAGGGGCGCGGCTGGGGGAAAGCCCTCTTGGAGGCGGCGCGAAGGGAGGGTCTAAGGAAGGGCCTGGCGCGGATGGTGGTGGCCACCACCAACGATGACCTGCCGGCCTTGTATCTTTATCAGCGTTGCGGTTTCGCCCTCAAAGAGTTCTTGCCGGGGAAGGTAGCCCAGCATCACGGGGAGGAGATCCCCGGCTTCGCCGGAATCCCGGTGCGCGATGAGCTGCGACTGGAGGTAGGAATAAAGTAAGGGTTATCAAGGGAGCCTTAGGTGGTAGAATAAAGGTTAGGATGAGCACCATTCTGATCGTGACTTCTGATCGGGAATTGGCCGAGGGCGTGAAAGAGACCTTGACCAGGGAAGGGATAGAGGTCTTCCTTGCCGCCCCAGAGGCGGAGGCTCTCTCCCTCCTCGATGGCCAAGAGGTGGAGGTGGTGGTCTTGGATCTGGATAGTTCAGGGGATTGCCAGTTATGCTGGGAGATCCGAGAGCGGACCATCGCTCCCCTCTTAGTCTTGGCTGAGGACAGCCACGAGGCCGCCACTTTGGCCCGGGGGCTGGAGTGGGGGGCCGATGCCTATCTGGTAAAGCCCTTCACCGTGCAGGTCTTTCTGGCCCAGGTCTATGCCCTCCTGCGACGGATAGGCCTCTTCCGGCCGGGCCACGCCGGGCAGTTGGAGGTGGAGGGGCTAAGGATAAACGTGACCCGGCAGGAGGTGACCATCGACGGCCGGAATGTTGGCCTCACCCCCACCGAATATAAGATATTGAGCGTCCTCTTGCGCAACGCCGGACGGCCCCTAAGCCACCGCAGCCTGGTCAAGGAGGCCTTGGGCTACGATTGCTACCTCAGCGAGGCGAGGGAGATCCTGAAGGTACATATCCATCACCTACGCCAGAAGATCGAGCCTCAGCCTCGAGGGCCCCGCTTCATTCGCAGTGTGCGGGGCTTCGGCTATATCTTCGAAAGGAGGAGGTACGACCGGGAAGGGTTAGATAGAACCTTAACCAAACCTTAACTTTGAAGCCCCCAGCCTCTGGTAGAATATTAGTAACAAAAGAATAACCATCTCCTCCTCGCGGAGGAAGGTGGGACTCCGAAAGGGCAAACTCGCCGCGAGGCGGGGGCGCAAAGCCTCGGATCCAAGACCCTTGGATGGCCGGGCTGCCGAAGAGCAACCTGGTGGGGTATAGGATAGCCGGGCTGCCGAAGAGGTCCGCTTCTTCAGTAGCCCGGTTTTTCCGTTGTCCGGGCGCTGGGGATGGTGCGAAAAGGGGGGAGCGATGTTGAGGAAAGTAGGCAAGGCTCTTATTCCCATATTGGTGATCCTCGGTCTGGTCATCAGTGCCGCCTTTGCGCCCAGCACAGTCAAGGCGAAAGGCGGCATACAGCCTATCTTGCAGGAGATGGCCGTCTCTCGACCGCAGACCATAGTGGGGGTCATCGGCCAGAAGGCGGGGGGGGGCCAAGGGCCAGAGGAGTTGGTGAGAG
>CAYUAM010000189.1:0-4377 GCA_964442805.1 uncultured Anaerolineales bacterium
CCCTCCGGGAGGGGGGGCGAACCGTGGGCGCCGGGGTCATCACCAAGATATTGGAATAACCAAGAATGGCCCAAAACAGGATCAGGATTCATCTAAAGGCTTACGATCATAGGGTGCTCGATGAGTCGGCGCGGCAGATAGTGGAGGCGGCGGAGCGCACGGGAGCGGTAGTAGTGGGGCCGGTTCCCCTCCCCACCAAGATCGAGAAGTTCACCGTCATACGCTCCCCCTTCATCGACAAGGATTCGCGGGAACAATTCGAGATCCGCACCCATAAGCGGCTCATCGACGTCTTGGACCCGGGGTCGAAGACCATCGATACCCTGATGCGCCTCAACCTGCCGGCCGGGGTGGATATAGAGATCAAACTATAAGATGGACGCTATCTTGGGAAAAAAGCTAGGAATGACTCAGGTCTTCGACGAGAAGGGGGAGGTGGTCCCTGTAACCATCGTGGAGGCCGGGCCTTGTTATGTGACCCAGGTGAAGACCAGGGAGAGGGATGGATACCAGGCCCTCCAGATAGGCTTCGGGGAGGCCAAGAGGCTCAACAAACCTCAGCGAGGCCACCTAGGGAAGGAGTTGCCACTCTTGCGCTACCTCCAAGAGGTGAGGGTTGAGGAGGTGTCTCCTTATAAGGTGGGGCAGGAAGTGAAGGTGGACATCTTCGCCGTGGGTGACTTGGTCGATATCACTGGCCTCTCCAAGGGCAAAGGCTTCGCCGGGGTGGTGAAGCGCCACGGCTTCCGGGGGGGGCCGGCCACCCATGGGCAATCGGACCGGACCCGAGCCCCTGGTTCCATCGGGGCCACCACTAGCCCGGGGCGGGTCTTGAAGGGCCTGCCCATGGCCGGACGGATGGGGAATGAGCGGGTGACCGTCCAGAACCTGAAGGTGGTCCTGGTGGACCCGGATAGGAACCTCTTGGCAGTGAGAGGCTCCATACCCGGCCATGACGCTAGTTTGGTTTTGGTGCGCAAGGCCAAGAAGGGCAAGAAATGAAGGTTCCCTTATATACGATGGAGGGAAAGACCAAGAAGAAGATCGAACTGCCGGATCGGATCTTCGCCGCCCCGGTGAACGAGGCGGTGATGCATCAGGCCCTGGTCCGGCAGATGGCCAACGCCCGTTTGGGGACCCACAAGACCAAGACCCGAGGCCAAGTGAGCGGCGGGGGGGCCAAACCTTGGCGCCAAAAGGGGAGCGGCCGAGCCAGACAAGGCAGCATCCGGGCCCCCCAATGGAAGGGTGGAGGCATAGTCTTCGGCCCCCAGCCTCGTGATTACCGCCAAAAGATGCCCAAGAAGATGCGGCATCTTGCCCTCCGGAGCGGCCTAACGGTCAAGGCCCAAGAGGGGAAGGTCTTGGTGCTGGAGGGGCTGGAGGTGGAGGAGCCCAAGACCAAGGGGATGTTGGCCCTACTGGAGAATCTCAAGATAGATCCAGATGCTCTTATCCTTCTGCCTAACAAGGACGTCAAGGTGGAAAAATCGGCCAACAATATCCCGGGGGTGAAAACCTTGCGGGTCAACTATCTGAACCTGAGAGATCTATTTGGCCACGAGTGGCTGATCATGCCCTTGGGAGCCCTGGAGGTCATCGAGGGGTTACTGGGGTGAGGTGGCATTTATGGAACCATATGAGGTGTTGAGGCGACCCATCGTAACCGAAAAGAGCACCGCCCAGGGAGGGGAAGGGCGTTACACCTTCGAGGTGGACCGTCGAGCCAACAAACTGCAGATCAAAGAGGCGGTGGAGAAGGCCTTCGGGATCAAGGTGGTCTCTGTTAGCGTCATCAATATGCTGGGAAAGCGACGGCGATGGGGGAGACATATCAGCCCTCCCTCCCCTTGGAAGAAGGCCACGGTGAAGTTGGCCAAAGGGCAGAGCATCCAGTTCTTTGAAGGGGTATAGATGCCTATCAAGATCTACAAGCCTACCTCCCCTGGTCGGCGAGGGATGAGCGTAACCAGTTTCGAGGAGATCACGCGCCAGGAGCCGGAGCGCTCCTTGGTTGCTCCCTTGAAGAGAAAAGCGGGCCGTAATTTTCAGGGACGGATCACGGTCCGTCATCAGGGGGGCGGCCATAAGCGGCTTTACCGCCTCATCGATTTCAAGCGGGACAAGGTGGGGGTCCCGGCCCGGGTCGATTCCATCGAGTATGACCCCAACCGTTCGGCGCGCATAGCCCTCTTGGTCTATGCCGATGGGGAGAAGAGGTATATCCTGGCCCCCTTGGGCCTCAAGGTGGGAGAGGTGGTGGAGTCGGGCCCCGAGGCCGACTTGCGGCCGGGAAATGCCTTGCCCTTGGCCCATATCCCGGTAGGCACCACCATCCATAATATCGAGATGCAGCAGGGGCGCGGGGGAGGGTTGGCCCGCTCCGCCGGAGCCTCGGCTCAACTCATGGCCAAGGAGGGGGATTACGCCCAGGTCCGCCTCCCTTCGGGGGAGGTGCGGAGGGTGCATGTTCGGTGCATGGCTACCATCGGTCAGGTGGGGAATACCGATTGGGGCAATGTGAAGTTGGGCAAGGCTGGCCGAACCCGCTGGTTGGGACGTCGCCCGGCCGTTCGAGGGACGGCCATGAGCCCCCGCGATCACCCCCACGGTGGAGGGGAAGGGAGGTCCCCCATCGGCATGCCCTCCCCCAAGAGCCCCTGGGGCAAGCCCACCTTGGGGAAGAAGACGCGAAGGCGTAAGGCCACCGATAAATGGATAGTCCGCCGCCGAGGGGAGAAGAAGAGATAGAGGGGTTGTGCCATGGCTCGCTCGCTTAAGAAGGGTCCCTATGTGGATCCCAAACTGCTCAAGAAGATAGAGGCCCTTAACGCCTCGGGAGAGAAGCGGGTTATCAAGACTTGGTCCCGAGCCTCTACCGTCTTCCCCCAGATGGTGGGCCAAACCATCGCCATCCACGATGGGCGCCGCCACGTGCCCATCTATATCACGGAGAATATGGTGGGACACAAGTTGGGGGAGTTCGCTCCCACTCGCACTTATAGGGGCCACAAGGAGCGAGAGAGGACTACTAGGATAAGCAAGAAGGGGTAATGGAAAGTAGGGCGGTGATCAAATATATCCGCATGTCACCTCGGAAGGTCAGGCGGGTGGCGGATATGGTGCGCGGCCAGGGGGTAGAGGAGGCCTTGAACTATCTCAAGGTCTTGCCTCAGGCGGCAGCCAAGCCCTTGGCCAAAGCCATCAAATCGGCGGCGGCCAACGCGGAGGATGTGCATGGCCTCTCCGCAGATGGCCTCTACATCGCCCGCATCACCGCCGATGAGGGGCCACGGATGAAGAGATGGCAGGCGGGGCCTAGGGGACGGGCTAAACCATACGTCAAGCGCTCCACCCACATCACCGTGGTGGTCAGTGAGAAGGGATAAGGAGGAAGCGTGGGTCGCAAGGTACATCCTACCGCTTTCCGGTTGGGAGTGATCAAAGATTGGGACGCCCGATGGTATGCTGAGGGTCGGAAGTACGTGGAACTCCTGAGGGAAGATATCGCCATCCGCAATTTGATCGAAGGGGAGATGAGCCAGGCCGGCCTCTCCAAGTTGGCCATAGAGCGCTTCCCCAATCAAGTATCGGTGACCATCCACGCCGGCCGGCCCGGGATCATCATCGGTCGCAAGGGGGCTAGCGTTAACGCCCTGCGAGAGGCGCTGGAGAAATTCACCGGCAAGAAGATCCGCTTGGAGGTTCAGGAGGTGGAGCATCCGGAGGCCGATGCTAAGCTGATCGCCGAGAGCATTGCGGCCCAGATTTCCCGCCGCATATCTCACAAGCGGGCCATGAAACAAACCGTGGCTCGGGCCATGCGCCAGGGGATCCAGGGGATAAAGATAACCTGTAGCGGGCGGCTTTCCGGGGCGGAGATGGCCCGGCGGGAACGGGTGATGGAGGGGCGGGTCCCCCTGCATACCATAAGGGCCGATATCGACTACGCCCAGGCTGAAGCCCTGGCCACCTTGGGGAGGATAGGGGTAAAGGTTTGGGTCTATAGGGGAGACATCTTGCCTGAGGCGTCCAGCAAGGGGTTATCTCATGTTGATGCCGAAGCGAGTTAAGTATCGTAAGGCTTTCCGAGGCCGGATGAAGGGGAAGGCCTCCCGGGGGAACACCCTCAGTTTCGGGGATTATGGCTTGCAGGCCTTGGAATCGTCTTGGGTCACCAGCCGCCAGATAGAGGCGGCTCGAAGGGCCATCGTGCACCACGTCCGTCGGGGGGGCAAACTGTGGATCCGCATCTTCCCCGATAAGCCGGTGACCAAGAAGCCGGCCGAGACCAGGATGGGAGGGGGCAAGGGCAATGTGGACCACTGGGTGGCGGTGGTGAAGTCGGGGAGGGTGCTCTTCGAGATCACGGGGGTG
>CAYUAM010000190.1:0-4375 GCA_964442805.1 uncultured Anaerolineales bacterium
TTCATCCACAAGATGGGCATAGCCCGTAAGGAGGCAAGGGAAACTAGGTATTGGCTACGGATAATCGGTTCGACCCTCATGAACGATCAAGAGATAGAGTCTTTGACTAACGAATGCGATGAACTAGTCAAAATTCTCAGCAAGATCATACAATCCGCCCGCACCAGATAGATTGGTCATTGGGATTTTAATTAGGAGGTAAATATGTCCCTCATTGAGCGCATAACCAGAATGGACCAAGTAAAGGCCTGGTACGGCGATATACCCATCGAGAGCCGCTACACCCTGGGCTTGGCCGGGGAGAGGTTCTTCCGCGCCCTCAAGGATAAGGGGGTCATCATGGGGGCGGTTTGTCCTCAGTGCGAACTCACCTACCTGCCGCCGGCCATCTACTGCGAGCGTTGCTTCTCCCCCCTGGAGGAGTGGGTGGAGGTGGGAAAGCAAGGCTGGGTCCATACCTTCGCCATCCTCAACGTGGACCCTGATGGTTCCCCCCTGGAGGAGCCGGAGATATTGGCTCTGATCAAGATGGAGGGGGTCCACGGAGGCCTGGTTCATCGCTTGGGGGAGGTAGAGCCCCAGGAGGTGGATTTTGGCCTGCCCGTGGAGGCCGTCCTCAAGCCCAAGAAGGAGCGAGAGGGCTCCATCCTCGACATCAGATATTTCAGGCCGCTGAAGGGTTAGCGAGCCTGGGGCAGCGCTGATTCCGGCCAGTGACGGAAGGGCTGCGACCTGATATTAACCACTCCAGGCGGTGTTTTTCTCCGCCCACTTATCCCATCTTATCGCTATCCCAGGCCGATCTTGGAGGTGAAAATGGAGATCCTTGAGGAAGGCCAAGGCGAACTGATAGGCTGGCACGACCCCGATGAGAACCGCCAATGGGTCCTCGAGAATAAATCCCGGGACCTGCGGGATAAGCGGATGAGCGTAAAGGAAGCGGTATCCAACTTTGTCCGCGATGGGGATTTCATGGCTATGGGTGGCTTCGGCCATGTGCGGGTCTCCATGGCTGCCATTTACGAGATCGTCCGCCAGAGGAAGCGCAACCTGGTCATGGCCGGCAAGACCGCTGTCCACGACATAGACATCCTCATCGGGGCGGGTTGTGTCAGCAAGGTCGAGGTGGCCTACTGCTTCGGCCACGAGTTGCGCGGCCTCTCCCCGGCCGGAAGGCGAGCGGTGGAGGGCGGCCAGTGCCAGGTGATAGCCGAGACCTCCAACGCCGGCTATCAGTGGCGGTTCCTGGCCGCCATGATGGGCCTCCCCTTCATCCCCTCCCGAAACTTGCTAGGCACCGATACCCTCAAATACTCCTCGGCTAAGGTGGTGAGGGACCCCTTCAGCGGGAAGCCCATCTGCCTCATCCCTGCTGCCTACCCCGATGTAGCCTTCATCCATGTCCCCCGCTGCGATATCTATGGGAACGCTCAGATCGACGGCATCATCATCGAGGATTTCGAATTGGCGCGGGCGGCCCGGCGGGTCATCGTCACCACAGAGGAGATCGTAGATAACGAGGTCATACGAGCCCAACCTAACCTCACGGTCATCCCCTTCTTCGTGGTGGACGCCGTCTGTGAGGTCCCATACGGCGCTCACCCCTGCCAGATGCCCTATCGCTACTTCTTCGACGAAGAACATATCGGGGAATGGCTCCAACTCTCCAAGACCGAGGAGGGGACCCAAGAATATTTCCACAAATATGTCTATAGCGTAGATGGTTTCCCTGAATACCTCGAACTGGTGGGCGGGGAAGAGAAGATGGCCTATCTGAGGCGAGTGGAACGCTTGGAAGAGCCCATGAAAGCCCCCTGGCTGAGGAAGGAGGAGAGATGAAGGCGGAATATAATCCTACCGAACTCTTGGCCTGCGTGGCCGCCAGGATGCTGGAGGACAGAAAATCGGTCTTCGTGGGCACCGGCCTTCCCATGATCGCCTCCATGCTGGCCCAGAGGACCCATGCCCCCCACCTCCTCATCGTCTTCGAGGCCGGGGGCATGGGCCCCCAGGTTCCGGTCCTCCCCATCTCCGTGGGCGACTCCCGTACCTTCCACCGGGCGGTGGCCGCCTCTAGCATGCATGACGTCATGTCCCTCTGCCAAGGAGGTTACCTCGACTACGGCTTCCTGGGCGCAGCCATGATAGACGCCTACGGAAATATCAACACCACCGTCATCGGCGACCACGATGCCCCAAAGGTCAGATTGCCAGGTTCGGGAGGGGCTAACGATGTAGGCTCCTTCTGCTGGCGGACCATCCTCATCATGCGCCAAGATGTCCGCCGTTTCGTTACTAAGTTGGACTTCATCACCACCCCGGGCTACCTCGAGGGCTCAGGGGCTAGGGAAAGGGCTGGCTTACCTAAGGATACCGGTCCCTATCGGGTCATAACCCCACTGGGGGTCTACGATTTTCACCCCGAGACCAAGAGGCTCAGGCTCATGGCTTTGCATCCCGGCATAACCGCGGATGAGGTGCAAAAGAACAGCGGATTCGAGGTAACTATCCCCCCAAAGGTGGAGGTCACCGAGCCTCCCACAACTGAAGAGCGCCGCCTCCTCCGCGAGATAGATCCCACGGGGATAGTCATAGGGAAATGAAGGTGGGCGTGATACAATAAAAGGGACCCCGGCGACCTCGCCTCCCTAGAGAACCCCCAGGCAGTGGAGGGGATAAGGCGGGCAGTGCGAAGGTGAGATGACACGTCGGCACACATTAGGTGAAGAAAGCCTATCTTTGATTGCTATAACTATGTCGGATAAACTAAGAAGATCCTTGGAATTAGCGCCCATCGACTGGCTTCTCAGCGGTGAACCCTTTGTCAAATATCGGACCTTTATAGATCTCTTAGGCAGACCAGAGAGCGATAGAGAAGTGGTGGCAGCCAAGAGGTCAATCTCCCAACATGTGTTGATCCAACATATCTTTGACAAACAAAATGAAGATGGTTACTGGGGGACTCCTCGAGATATCTATACTTGGTGGCCTAAAAAAGACACCACTTTTTGGTTATTGGGTATGTTAGCCGATTTTGGCTTCGCCAGAGAAGACGGAAGGATTGCCCGTGCTTGTGAATATGTATTTGGCACGCAGTTGCCTTCTGGGGAATTTGGTTGTGCACCCCCACCTCAACCGCTTGACTGCTTCACTGGTATATTAACCGAATCATTGGCCAAGTTAGGGTATGGTTCTGATCCACGGTTGAAGAAATCATACCAATGGCTTCTGCAACGACAGCGTCTCGACGGTGGTTTTTGGTGCAAGAATACCGGGTTACCCGGCGGGCCGAGGGAAAGTGAACCGAGTTGTGCCTTTGCCACATTGTGTGTCTTAGGGGCCTTGGTCCAAAACTCCGAACTTAAGGAGAGCGCAATTGCTCGGAATGGCGCAGAATTTTTGCTCAAATGCTGGGAGAATAGAGGGAAAATAAAATACGCCGGCCATGATTCTCAAATTGGCAGGGGCTGGGAGAAACTCAAATATCCTTTCACCGATTATCGAATCTTGAAACATTTAGACACCCTTTCGCAACTTGAATTCACAAAAAGTGACCACAGAATGATGGCCATAATGGATGGGCTTATCACAAAGCAGGATGAAAGGGGGCGCTTCTACGCCGAATCAGTGCATAAGGTATGGTCAGATTTCGATTTCGGCCAAAAAGGCGCACCCAGCAGGTGGTTAACTTTAATAGTCTATCGCCTTGTAAAAAGAATAGTGTCGGTATAAGCAAAACTGCAAGCGATTGGCTAGAAGGTGCTTGTACAAATGTAGGCTTGCACAAATCCTGTCAAGGAGTGGACTTCGCCAAAAACCGACGACATTATCAATACACGCTATGCTCAGCAGTCGGGTTGGAATAATTAGGCGATTCCCAAATCTCAATAAAGCGGTCATCGCTCAGCACCATCACGAGTCTCCCCTCGGGCATTTTCACCGGCATCGAAGGCGGACAGTTTAGGATCAGCCGCCAGATACCTTTGGAGGTTGTACTGAATGAAACGCTTGAGTTGGCAGGTTCTCTTGGGTTTGTCCTTAATTCTGTTATCCGTAATCGTTTACCTCATTCACTACGCCATTTTCCGAGACGCCCACCACATTTTCCTTTACATGATCGGGGACATCGCCTTCGTTTTCATTGAGGTCCTGTTGGTCACCTTGATAATACACCGCTTGCTGGGCGAGAGGGAGAAACGGGCCAGGCTGGAAAAGTTGAATATGGTCATAGGGGCCTTCTTTAGCGAAGTGGGGACTAGACTTTTAACTTATTTTTCCGACCTCGACCCTAATTTAGACCGAATTAGGAAAGACCTCATCGTAACTGGCGGTTGGTCGAAACAAGAGTTTTCTAGCGTCAGCAAAGGCCTCAGGA
>CAYUAM010000191.1:0-4353 GCA_964442805.1 uncultured Anaerolineales bacterium
CAAGGTGGGAAGGGCCTTGGTAGAGAACCCCTTATGTCGAAAGGTATCCATCACCGGCCAGACGGAGACCGGCAAGGAGATCATGCGCCTGGCAGCGGGGGGTTTGAAGCACCTATCCCTGGAACTGGGCGGCCACTGCCCCCTCATCGTCTGTGAGGATGCGGATCTCGATGCCGCAGTGAAGGGAGGCGTCTATCGCTCCTTCCGCAATATGGGACAGATATGCAACGCCATCAACCGCATCTATGTCCACGAGTCGATCTTCCAACCCTTTGTGGACCAGTTTGTGAAGGAGACGGCAGCCCTCACGATCGGCGATGGCCTGGAGAACCCCGATGTGGATCTGGGGCCCATGACCACTGAGGCGGGGCGTCAGAAGGCGAGGGAGCATATCCAGGATGCGGTTAGCAAGGGGGCGAAGATCCTCTATGGTGGAAAAGAGCCCTCCGGCCAGGAGTTCGAGAGAGGTCTCTTCTTCGAGCCCACCGTCTTGGTAGATGTGAACCACGAGATGAAGGTGATGAGGGAAGAGACCTTCGGCCCCGTCGCACCCATAATGGCCGTGACCAGCCTCGATGAGGCGATAGAGTACGCCAACGATAGCCCATATGGGCTAGTGGCCTATGTCTATACCAAAGACCTGGTAAAGGCGATTACGGCGGCGGAACGGCTCGAATATGGCACCGTGGGGATCAACAACGTGGCGGGTGGAGAAGTGGCCTTCCCTTACGGGGGCTGGAAGGAGAGCGGCATGGGGGTCGAGAACTCGAGTCACGCTGTAGAAGAGTATCTGCAGCTGAAGCATATCCGCATCGATATCGGTTAGGGATAATCGGTTGTCTCAAGCACCCCTTTTGGGGAGGTGGTCTTATGGAAGATCTGATCTCTCCCTTCTCCATAGAACTCGATTTCCAGAGGGGGGTATTAGACCCTTGTAACAATATCATACAGAGACATCTCAGCGATATGCGGGGGATGTACCTAGACGAGGCGGCCACGGAGGAGGCGATAGAGAGAGGGGATCCCCTATTATACGAAGTATATCAATACGACGTGCCCTTCGAGACAGGGCAACTCCTAGTGGTTACAAGCATCATCCAGCCCGGCAAGGTGGGCGATGAGTACTACATGACTAAGGGACATTTCCATAGTAAGGAGGAGACGGCGGAGGTCTACGTGGGGTTGCGGGGGCAAGGCTATCTGCTCCTGGAGACTAATGATGGGGAGTTCAAAGCCCTCCCCGTAGAGCCGGGAACCGTAACCTACATCCCTCCCTATTGGGCGCACCGCATGGTGAACACCGGCCAGGAGGAGTTCATCTTCTTCGGCGTTTACCCTGCCGATGCCGGCCATAACTACGGCGACATAGAGAAGCGTGGCTTCGCCAAGGTAGCGGTAGAGAGGGAGGGAAAGCCGACGCTGGTCCCCAACCCCAAGCGCGAAAAGAGGTGATGGAATGGCGAAGGGCTACCTCATCGGCGTGGATCTGGGCACTATGGGCACCAAGGCCGCCATCTTCGATACGAAGGGGGTGCTTCTGGCGGATGCCTTCCGAGAGTCTGCACTCCACTATCCAAGGCCTGGCTGTGTGGAGCAGGACCCGGGGGATTTCTATACCTCCTCAGCAGAGACCATTAAGGAGTGTCTCAATAAGAGCGGCATCGATCCTCGAGGGGTGGCCGCCATCGCCTTCGATGGACAGATGGCCGGCATAGGGAGCGTGGATGAGAATTGGGGGACTCCTACTGTCTATGACTCGTGGTTGGATACCAGGTGCAAGCCTTATATCGACCGTATGAAGGGCGATCAAGATTTGATCATCGCCAAGGCTGGGGGGCCTCCCACCTACTCTCATGGCCCCAAGATCCTTTGGTGGATGCACGAGCAGCCGGAGGTCTTCAAGAAGATCGCCAAGTTTGTGGTCCCCGGTTGCTACGTGGCGGGGCGGATGGCTGGCCTCAAGGGGGAGGAGGCCTTCATTGACTACACTTATATCCACTTCTCCTGTTTCAGCGATACCCAGAAGGTGAGATGGGATGAGGAACTCTGCGGCCTCTTCGAGGTCCCCATGAAGGTGCTTCCCCGCATCGTTAAGCCCTGGGAGATAGTGGGAAAAATCACCCCCCAAGCGGCCAGAGATTGTGGCCTGCTCGCAGGCACCCCCATCGCGGCAGGCTGTGGGGATCAGGCGGCGGGCATGCTAGGGGCGGCCATGGTGGAGGCGGGTATGGTCTTCGACGTGGCAGGCACCGCCTCGGTCTTCTCCATCTGCGTCGATAAGTTCATCCCCGACCTAGAACACAAGACCCTCTTCACTGCCAGGCTTGTGCCGGAGGATCTATGGTATGCCCTAGCCTATATAAATGGCGGAGGGTTGAATCTGAGGTGGTTTCGCGATGAGATGGGTCAGAAGGAGAAGGAGGAGGCTAGGCGAAGCGGCAAGAGGGTCTACGCGCTATTGGACGAATTGGCGGCGGCCGTCCCTCCTGGCTCGGAAGGGCTCATATCCCTCCCTCATTTAGG
This sequence comes from uncultured Anaerolineales bacterium, assembly GCA_964442805.1. GTDB lineage: Bacteria > Chloroflexota > Anaerolineae > UBA7937 > UBA7937 > CAYUAM01. The sequence goes on from CAYUAM010000191.1 coordinate 2,524, forward strand.
AGGCAGGGTTACCCCCAGCGACCCTGATATAAGGGGCCTGTGGCTGGGCTTCACCTGGAGCCACACCAAAGGGCATTTCTACCGCGCCCTTCTGGAGGGAGTGGCCTACGAGTACGCATATTACCTCGATATCGAGAAGAGCCTCCTACCCGATCTGGAGTTCAAGGAGGCCCGGGTCATCGGTGGAGGCTCCAAGAGCGATTTCTGGAACCAGATCAAGGCCGATGTCTTGGACATCCCCTATGTGCAACTAAACCGTGAGGAGTATTCTGTCCTGGGCTCGGCGATAGTGGCTGGCTACGCGGTGGGCCTCTTCGACGACCTGAAGGCCACAGTCAAGGGGTTCGTGGAGCCCACCAGCCGCGTGGAACCTCGACCCAAGCATCACGCCTACTATCGGCCCCTGGTGGATCTCTATATCTCCCTCTTCGATACCTTGCGACCAACGTACCAAAATCTAGCCCGCCTCCCCGCGCCTCCTGAGAGTTGACCATGAAGGCCATGGTGGTTCATGGGCCTGGCGATATCCGCTACGAGGATCTGCCCTTACCCTCTCCAGGCCCTGGTGAGGCGTTAATAGAGATGAAGACGGCGGGGATCTGCTCCTCTGATCTGCCCCGAGCCTTAGGAGATGCGGCCTATTTCTACCCTATAGTCCTGGGCCATGAGGTGGCGGGTAAGGTAGTCGAACTGGGGAAAGAAGTCAAGGGGGTAAGGGTCGGCGACCGTTGCGCCGTCGCCCCTTTGCTCCCCTGCTGGCGCTGCGAATGGTGTCAGAGGGGAAGATATTCCCTCTGCGACGATTACAGTTATCTTGGCTCTCGGACCCATGGCGCCTATGCCGAATACATTACCGCCCCCGTGGAGAACCTAGTATCCCTGCCTCCCCAGGTGGATTATGAGGCTGGAGCCATGTTGGAGCCTACGGCGGTTATCCTTCATGGCTTGGGGAGAGCGGGGGTCAAGCCCGGCGACGATGTAGCCGTGGTGGGAGCGGGGCCTCTGGGGCTCCTAGCCATCCAACTAGTCAGGATAATGGGAGCGGGGCGGCTCTTCGCCATTGACCTGGTGGGGGCGAAACTCGACATAGCCGAGAGTCTGGGGGCTCAAACCTTTTTGGGGGAAGGAGCGGCGGCAGCCATAAAAGAAGCCGCTCTTGGGCGGGGCGCGGATTTGGTGGTGGAAACGGCCGGGACGGCGGAAGCCCAGGAGTCATGCTTAGATCTGGCGCGTAAGGGAGGGAGGATACTCTACCTGGGTATACCTGAAAGGGAGGTACACTTATCCCAGGCAGCGATGCAGCGACTCGTTAGGGAAGAGGTGACCATCTATGGGGCTTGGAACTCCTATTCGGCCCCCTTCCCTGGATACGAGTGGCACGCCTCTCTTGCCTATATGGCTAGAGGGCAGTTGCAGACCAAACCGCTCGTCACCCATAGGTTCACCCTCCAGCAAGCGAAAGAGGCCTTCCTCATGATGAAAGAGGGAAAGGAGTTCTTCAGCAAGGTGATGTTCATAGAAGGGGGAGAAGATGAGGTTCAGGGATAAAGTGGCCATCATCACCGGCTCCAGCCGAGGGATGGGAAAAGCCACCGCCCTCGCCTTGGCCAGGGAGGGGGCTAAGGTGGTGGCAGTGGATATCGATCCCGCAGGGGGCGAAGATGTCGTGCAAGAGATCGACTCACGGGGAGGAGAGGCCATATTCGTAAGGGCCGATGTCAGCAAGAGAGCCGATGTGGAGAAGATGGTGCAAGCCACCTTGGATCGGTTCGGCAAGATCGACATCCTGGTCAACAACGCTGGAATCCATGACGGTGCATCCTTCACCGA
>CAYUAM010000192.1:0-4344 GCA_964442805.1 uncultured Anaerolineales bacterium
GGTGACCCGGAAGAGGACGGGGAGGAGGATGGAGAGATAAGTGGCGGCCATGATGAGGAGGTAGCCGGTGGCCGCCCTCCTTCTCCCCAGCCTCACCACCAAGGTATCTTTCCCCACGGCGTGGTCGGCAGGGGCGTCTTGAAATTCGTTTATCCAGAGCACGGCGGCTATGAGGAGGCTCACCGGAATGGAGGCGATAAGTGGCTCCCAAGCCAGGGATCGGGCTTGTACATAGTAAGAGCCCAAGGTCATGAGGAGGCCGAAGTTGAGGCCCACGACGAACTCACCGACACCCCACTTGGCTAGATAAACGGGAGGGGCGGTATAGAAGAATCCAGAGAAGAGGCCGATGAGGCCCAAGGCCAAGATTATGGGCCCCCGAGCCCAGGCCAAATAGAGGCCGATGGCGCTCCCCAAGGCGAAGAAGAAGAGCGATTCCATTAACACTTCCCGGGGAGAGAGCAACCCCTCTTGGATCAAGCGGCTCCCTCCGGTGAAGGGGCTCACGAACTCCACATTCACCGGGTCGTTACCGCTGCGGTGGTCGAAGTAGTCGTTGGCTATATTCGTTCCGGCGTGGAGCGACATGGCCGCTATGAGGGTGAGGATAAAGTAGCCTCCATGGAAGGCCCCCACCCCTTGCCAGGCGATGAGGGTTCCTAAGAGGACCGGGACCACGGAGGCGCTAAAAAAGGGGGCCCGCAGTTCTAATAGCCAAAGTTTCAACTTTCCCCTCATCTCAGACCTCACTTTAAGATCGAGATAGGGTTATTGCTTCTCATAAGGTTGACCGTCTGCAGCGGGCGGGATGGCCCGACCCACTATGCCGGTTAACACGATCATAGTGGCCAGGTAGGGTGCCATTAGAAGGAAGGAGGAGGGGATGGGCACCTCCAGGATAGAGAGTTTCACCTGTAAGGAATCGGCGAAGCCAAATATCAAAGATGAGCCGAAGGCCCCAAAGGACGTCCACTTGCCGAAGATCATGGCTGCCAGGCCAATGAAACCCTTGCCCGCGGTCATGACTTCATCGAAGCGACCCACCGAACTCAGGGTAAAATAGGCCCCGCCCAATCCGGCCATCATCCCTCCGATGATTACGTTGATATAACGGGTGCGGATGACGTTGATGCCCAAGGTATCGGCAGCCAAGGGGTGCTCTCCTACCGCCCGGCTGCGCAGCCCCCAGCGAGTGTAGAAAAGGACGATGTGGGTAACCACTACCAAAACGAGCATCAGATAGACCACCAGATTGCTTTGAAAGAAGATAGGTCCCAAAACTGGGATTTGAGCCAATCCTGGTATAGCCATGGGCTGGAAGGTGGCCGAGGCGTTAAGTTCTTGGTTGATCTCTAAGAAGCGGCCGCTGAAGAAACTGGTGGATCCGGTGGCGAAGATATTGATCACCGTTCCAGCCACTATCTGGTCCACTCGAAAGCGGATGGCTAAAAGGGCTAGAAGGGCAGCCATAAGCGCCCCGGTAAGGAGGGCAGTCAGGAGTCCTAGGAACAGGTTATCGGTGACACTGCTCACTATCACCGCGGTGAAGGCCCCGCTGAGCATCATTCCTTCGATGCCAATATTGATCACTGCCGAGCGCTCGCACCAAATGCCACATAGTGCCCCCAAGGCGATGGGCGTAGCCCGCAGGAGGGTGCTAGCGAGCATCCCCGTAAGGTTGAAGGCTTTGCCCCGGGCGGCCCAGGTCAGGAAAGCAGCGATGAAAATAACTATTATAATCCCTAAAACGGCGTTAACCGACTTGAATCCGCGTGCTAGTTGCCAACCGCCTAAGAAGGCCACGGTCAGTCCCATGAGATAGATAGCCGGAAGGGTGGGTATGGACGGCGAAGGGACGGAGATAGGTCGTACCGGCAAACCGGAGGGGATGTCCAGGTTGAAGGTGGATAATTGGGTGGGCTGGGCGGAGGGGGCAAAGAGGAGGACTATGGCCAGGCCCATCAGTAGGAAGAAGATACCCATCAGCCGCTCGCGGCGGAATATGGCTCCGGCTATGGTTTGTATAGGTGTGGCCATCTCTTCTGTCCTCTCCCTCTCAAGGGGACCTATCGGTGAATATCCGCTTCCAACTTATGACTCGCCATTTCTAACTTCTAGAGTTCACTGGCCCCAGCCTCGGGTGAAAATGGCCTCCACCCCTTCTCTTTCCGCCCTCAGCCGGAAGATCAACCGAATTAACTCCGGGGCAGCCACGAACATGATGACCATGGCTTGCAAAATTTGGAAGATATCTATGGGTATGCGCAAGATTTGCATGTTAGAGGCCCCGGCCCGCAGCGTTCCAAAGAGTAGCGCGGCCAGGACCACCCCTGCAGGATGGCTCTTGCCCAGAAGGGCTAAGGCGATGCTATCAAAACCGTAGCCGTAGGAGAAACCTTGGGACATGGCATGGGTGACCCCCAAAGCCTGAACCGTGCCCGCCAGTCCTCCCAGTGCCCCACTGAGGCCCATGGCTAAAACAAAGTTCTTGGTGATGTTCATGCCTGCGCAGCGGGCGGCCCGAGGGTTGGCCCCCACGCTGCGGATCTCAAAGCCCATGGTTGTTTTCCATAGAAACCACCATACCAGGAGCGCTACTCCCAGGGCTAGAAAGAGGCCGGCGTGGACGCGCAAATTCCCTCCTAGCAGGCTGGGCAGATAAGCACTCTTTTCAATCATAGGGCTGACCGGGATGAATCCGCTACGCTTCATAGGGCCGGTGAGGAGATAGTCGGCCAAACGGTATGAGATGTAGTTCATCATGATGGTATTGATGACCTCATGGGCTCCGGTGCGGGCCTTTAGGTAGCCAGGGATGGCGCCCCATATAGCCCCCGCCAAGGCTCCGGCCAGAAGGGCCAGCGGCAGGTGAATGCACCAGGGCAGGCCAGTGAGGGAATAGCCCACGAACACGGAGACCAGTCCCCCTATCCAGAGTTGTCCTTCCACCCCAATATTGAATAGGCCACATCTGAAGCCCAGAGCCACAGCCAGTCCCCCAAAGATATAAGGGATGCTATTAGTAAGAGCCTCGCTGAGAGGATAGAAGGAATTTCGCAAGGGGACTGGGTCACCGCTTTGAAGTAGAGTGATAAGGCCTTGAATCATCTGTCCCGGATCACCTATAGAGCCGCGGAAAAGGGCGCTATAAGCGGTACTAATGGCCTGCCAAGCGGTGCCCAAGACAGCCAGGGGATCCTGAGAGAAGTTGGCCAAAGCCGCCAAAAAGGTCATGTCCGAGAAGATGATGAAAAATCCCCCCACTATAAAAGCGGTAAGCAGGGCTAGAAGAGGCACCAGCAGCCCGCGGGCTATTTGCCGACTAAAGATGCGCCTCCAGGGCGCTTTCTTTACCTCGGTCTCTTCCTTTGTTTTTTCGGGTGCGGCCTGGCTCAACCTGTAATCCTTTTAGGCCACCAGGGTTTCCGGCAGCCGCTGGGCCCCGGTCATCAGGAGTCCCAATCCCTCGCGAGAGGCCTTTTCGGCGGGGAGGATGCCCACTATCTCCCCCTCATACATCACCGCTATACGGTCGGAGAGGGCCAGGATCTCGTCCAGTTCGGGGGACACCAAAAGCACTGCTGCGCCCTCCTCTCGCTTCTCCACAATGCGCTGATGGATGTATTCGGTGGAGCCCACATCTAGCCCCCGGGTAGGTTGGGAGGCGATCACCAATTTGACTCGGCGGCTAAACTCCCGGGCCACGATTACCTTCTGTTGATTGCCGCCGGAGAGGGTGGAGGTGGGCACGAAGATGCTGGGAGTGCGGATGTCGAATCTCTCCACCCGTTCCTCGGCGGCGGCGATTATGGCTCGCTCCTGGATGACTATCCCCTGGGCAAAGGGAGGCAGGTAATAGGTATTCAGGACTAAGTTGTCCAGGAGGGGATAGGCCAGGATCAAACCGTCTCTTTGGCGGTCCTCCGGCACGTGGGCCACTCCCTTCTCTAGAATCAGGCGTGGTGAGGCCCTGGTGGTATTGTCATTCAGGATCTTTACCTCTCCCTCTAGTATGGGCCTAAGGCCAGTTAGGGCCTCCACTAGTTCGCTCTGGCCGTTGCCCTGTACCCCGGCAATCCCCAGTATCTCTCCGGCATGGACCTGGAAGGAAACCCCCTTGACCGCCAAATTCTTGCGGTCATCTAATACCTTGAGGCCCCTTACCTCCAGCACTGTCTCTCCCAGATGTTGGGGCTTCTTCTCCACGGTCAAAATGACTTCGCGACCCACCATCATGGAGGCTAGTTCGGCCAGGGAGGTCTTGGCCGGCTTGGTGGTGCCCACCACTCGACCGTCACGAAGCACGGTGATACGGTCAGCGATGGCCATCACCTCTTTTAGTTT
>CAYUAM010000193.1:0-4324 GCA_964442805.1 uncultured Anaerolineales bacterium
CCTAGAGGTCATCGATTGGACTTCCCCTGTCCTAAGTCTAGAGGTCGAATGTTCGCCCGGCACATATTTAAGGGCCTTGGCCCGAGACCTGGGGGAGCGATTGGGGTGCGGCGGCCATATCTCCTCCCTGGTCCGCTTGGCCAGCGGCCACTTCACCCTGGAAGGCGCGGTGAGCCTTAAAGAGGTGGAGGAGAGGTTCGCCAGCGGCCGCTGGTGGGAGATCACCCATCCCATAGACGAGGCTCTCTTGCGATTTGAGGCCCTATTGGTGGATGGGGAAGGGGTTAAGAGGATCCAGCGAGGCCAAGAGGTAACCGGGGAGCCGTTGAATGGCCCCTTGGCCCGGGCCTATTCGCCGGAGGGGAAATTTTTGGCCCTATTGGCCTTTCGAGAGGGCCAGTGGTGGCCTATCAAGGTCTTCGTATGAGAGTGTTCTTCGGCCTATCGAAAGCGGAACTGGAGAAGGATGCCGTAATCACTATAGGCATCTTCGATGGGGTTCACCTGGGGCACCGCTATCTGGTTGGGCAAGTGGTGAAGCGGGCTCAAGAACGGGGGCTTTTGGCCGGAGCGGTAACCTTCGACCCCCACCCTAGGGAGGTGCTATTTCCCCATGAATCGACCCTCTACCTTACCACTTTGGAGGAGAAGATAGCGCTCCTGGAGGAATTAGGCTTGGACTTCCTGGTGGTGATCCCCTTCACGAAGGCCCTTGCCTCCACTTCGGCGGAAGGTTTCGTCACCTCCCTTTGCCACAACCTGAGGATGAGGGAGGTCTGGGTGGGGGAGGGGTTCGTCTTCGGCCACCGGCGAGAGGGGGATACGGAAGCCCTCCGCAGGCTGGGCTCCGATCTTGGTTTTGAGGTGCGGGTGGTGGAGCCTTTCTGTGCTCAGGGGAAACCCGTGAGCAGCAGCAATATACGGACCCTCCTCCTGGAAGGGAAGGTGGAAGAGGCCAGGGAACTCTTGGGGCGCTATCCTACCGTGGCAGGCAAGGTAATTAGGGGCGTGGGTCGGGGCCGGGCCCTGGGCTTTCCCACCGCCAATTTGGGGGTGGAGGGGAGGCGTCTGATCCCCGCCGATGGGGTTTACGCCGTGCGGGCCCACTGGGGCGGGAAGAACCACCCCGCCGTGGCCAATATCGGCCTTCGCCCCACCTTCGGCGAAGGCCAGCGTCTGGTGGAGGCTCACCTCCTCGATTTCGAGGGGGACCTTTATGGGGAGAGGGTTAGTTTGGAGTTCATAAAAAGGCTTCGCCCGGAGGTCAAATTCGCCAGTGCGGAAGAGTTGGTGGCCCAGATGCGGCACGATGTGGCCGAGGCCAGGGAAGTCTTTTCTAGCGGGAGTAGCGCAAGATCGCACCAGGATGATATATGCCGCTACCAGGAAATAGAGCATACCGCGGACAGGGCCATTCGGGCCTACGGGCGGGACCTGCCGGAACTCTTCGCCAACGCCGCCTACGGCATGTTCGACCTCCTGACGGATGTGGAGGGGCTGCGCCCCGCCGTTGAACGAGAGGTTTCTTTGGAGGCTCCAGACCTGGAAACCTTGCTGGTGGATTGGTTAAGGGAACTCTTGTATCTTCATGAAGTTAACGGGGAGGCCTATAAGGAGTTTGAGATCGGCACTTTGTCACCTACAGGGTTGAAAGCCCTGGTCAAAGGGGATAAGGTTTCCGCGCCGCGCCTTGATATCAAGGCCGTCACCTACCATAACCTCAAAATAGAGGGGACGGAAAGAGGTTATTCTGCCACCGTGGTCTTTGATGTGTGAGGTATAACGGAGGGGGATAAGATGGTCGAGCGAAAAGATATAAGACAGGTGGACAAATATATTTACGAGATCTCCGCCTCCTATCGCTCCGATATGCGGGTGCCGGCCCGCCTCTATGTGGATGAGGAACTCTTGGAGGCCTCCTTCAGGGACCGCTCCTTGCAGCAGTTGGTGAACACCGCCACTTTGCCGGGGGTGGTGCGCTTCGTCCTGGCCATGCCCGATATCCACGAAGGGTATGGCTTCCCCATCGGAGGGGTGGCCGCCACCCTGCCTCCGGAGGGGGTGATCTCCCCCGGGGGGATCGGCTACGATATAAACTGCGGGGTGCGTGTCCTGTCCTCGAATATGGAGATGGAGGCCCTCCTGCCCCATATGGAGGGATTGATCGGGGCCCTCTACCGGAACGTCCCCAGCGGCTTGGGGGCGGGAGGAATCAAGATCTCCGCCAAACAGTTAGATGATATCTTGGCCCAGGGGGCCAGATGGGCGGTGAAACAGGGTTACGGCAACGAGCACGATCTGGAGCACACTGAAGAACAGGGCAGCATGAAAGGGGCCGACCCCAGCAAGGTGAGCCAGCGGGCCAAGGAGAGGGGGCGCGGCCAAGTGGGCTCTTTGGGCTCGGGCAACCACTTCTTGGAGATCGATGAGGTGGTGGAGGTCTACGACCAGGAGGTAGCGGAGGCCTTCGGCTTGCGCCTGGGACAGGTGGCGGTCCAGATCCATTGCGGCTCCCGAGGGCTGGGCCACGAGGTTTGCGGCGACTATGTAAAGAGCCTACAGGCAGCGGTGCGCAAATACGGCATCAGCCTCCCCGACCGGGAGTTAGTTTGCGCCCCCTTCGACTCCCCGGAGGGGCAGGCCTATTTCGGGGCCATGGCCGCCTCGGCCAATTTCGCTTGGGCCAACCGCTTGGCCATCGCCCATTGGGTGCGGATGACCTTCCAGGAGGTCTTGGCCGGCAAGGTCCCCAAGTGGGAGTTGCGCTCCGTCTACGACGTGGCCCACAACATCGGCAAGGTGGAGGAGCACCGGGTCAACGGCCGGCGGGCCAAGGTGGTGGTCCACCGCAAGGGAGCCACTAGGGCCTTCGGCCCAGGTTCCCCCGGCTTGCCCCCGGATTATCAGAGAGTGGGGCAGCCGGTCTTGGTGCCGGGGAGCATGGGCACCGCCTCCTACATCTTGGTGGGCACGGAGGAGGCCATGGACCTCACCTTCGGCTCCACCTGCCATGGGGCAGGGAGGTTGATGAGCCGGACTGCGGCTAAGAGGCAGATCCACGGCGCCACTTTGAGGAGGGAGTTGGAGGAAGGGGGCATAGTGATCCGGGCCGGGAGCATGGCTGGCTTGGCCGAAGAGGCCCCTCGTGCCTACAAGGATGTGGAGCGCGTGGTGGCGGTGAGCGACGGCTGGGGCATCGCCCGCGAGGTGGCGAGGCTGGAGCCTATGGGGGTGATAAAGGGGTACAGGTCTATCCTGGCCTACAGATCCAATATCAGCCTTAAAATCTGGGGCGGGCAAGGAACCCGCCCCTTTTGCATCCTTATGTGCCTTTCTCTCTCTTCGGGGTCCGCTCCGTCCATGGCTCCCGCACCCCCACATCGCGGTCGAAGAGGAAGCGGCGCATCAAGACCCGGCGTTGCCCCGGGCTGGGAGGGGGCAAGGGCAGCCGGTTGGCCTCCAACCGCTTGGCGATTACCAAGAAGAGGAGGGCCAAGCAGGCCCAAGTAACCGCCCCAGGTTGCCCGGTGAGCCAACTGAGGAGGGGGAGGGCGGCCACTCCCACCAAGGCTACCAGGGCGGTATAACGGAGGAGCCGTCCCAGCCCCAGGATGATGAGCAACAAGACGGCGCCCCAAGGGAAGACGATGGCCAAGACCCCCAGGCTGGTGCCCAGCCCTCGGCCACCCTTGAACTTCAGGTAGAGGGGCCAGTTATGGCCCACGATGGCTGCCAGTCCTGCGGCCAGGGCCACCGGCAATCCCCATCTCAGCCCCAACCAGGTGGGGAAGGCCCCCTTGGCGATGTCGAAGAGGCCCACCGCCACCATGGCCCCCATGCCCACGTGCTCGTAGACCCCCGTGCCGCTGACCGTGCCGCTCCCGTATTCTCTTAGGTCGATCCCCTTGAGCCAGCGGCCGGCCAGATAGGCTGAGGATATGGAGCCCAGAAGATATCCCAGGAGCACTACTAATATCGCCATGGCTTCCCATTATATCACAGGGTTGGTTGGTGGCCCTTTCTTATCGGCCTCGTCTCCTTCAGGAGGAGGCATATCAACCCCGCCCCTACGAAAAGTACGAGGCCGTTGAAGTAGAAGGGCATGGAGTGGCCTCGTTGATCGTATAGCCAACCGCCGAAGAGGGGCCCCACCACCGAGCCCAGGCTGTAAGCGAAGAAGTAGAGGCCGTAGGCGGTGCCCCGGCTTTCCCGGCCGCTGAGGTCGGCCACCAGGGCCTCCTCGGCCGGGGTGGCAGCGGCGAAGGCTAGGGCCTCGGCTGCCCATAGGCCGGTTAGAAGTAGGAGGCTCCTCAAATTGGGGATG
>CAYUAM010000194.1:0-4296 GCA_964442805.1 uncultured Anaerolineales bacterium
AGATATCTTATGGCCACCACTAGGAGCCCTGCTGCCCCAACGATGGTCAAGCCGTTAAAGAGGTGATAGATCAAAGAGGGCGCCAACACATTGAACCAGCCGAAGAGCGCCCAAAAGGAGATCCTGAACCCTTGCCATTCATAGAGGAGTTGGCGCCAGGTTAAAGGCCCGGCCCTGGTGCCAGTAATGGCCAGATGCATATTGAGGGCAGTGGGGTCCCCATAGAGGCGCCAATTACGGAAATACCACCAGCCGGCCAAGAGGAGGAAGAGGAGAAGTATGATGCCTCCCCCTTCTATCATCACCCTCAGAGAGCGACGCTTCACCGCTACTAGAAGAAGGCCGCTCATGGCTAGAACTATCAAGCCTAAGCCACTTATCTTGGCCAAAGAGGCCAGCCCTACAGTTAAGCCTAAGGCCAGATATCCTCTCCGAGAGGGGCTACGCTGGCTCAAACGGACGACCAAGAGCAAGGCCAAAGAGGAGAGGGCCACCACTAGGGAATCGTTGTTTGCCGCCCCGCTGAGGAATAGGAACTGGGGGATGAAAGCGTTGAAAGACGCTGCCCCTAGGGCCAAGTCCTTCCGTTGAGGGAATAACTCGAGCGAGAGCAGATAGGTGCACCCCACCGTGATCGCGCCTAAGGCCACAGAGAGCAAACGCACGAGATGAACCGCTAGGACGGCTCCGCGATAAGGGAATGCCTCTCTCTCGGTGTGAATGATGACGTTCTTGTTCCCCTCCGCCAGAGGGATACCGATATCCGCGTGAGGGTTATACCACAGCAACTCCTCAGCGTCATCGCTGTTGACCCAAAAGGTGGCTAAGGCGCCGAGAGCATAGTAGAGGGGAGGTTGAGTGCCCTCCTGTCGCCATAAACCCTCTGGGGGTAGACCAAGATGAGGAAGGCCCTTCCCATCTGCCAACTGTTTGACGTAGAAATAGTGCTGTATCTCATCCGGAGCCTCAAAAAGGGAGGTATTGACGCTATAAATGGTGGCCACTACGCTGAAAACAACCAGGAGAAAAATTATGCCTCCCTGGTCTTCTAAAGGCTTAAACCTACCCATTTGGCAAAGTTGGGCCTCCCCCTGGAATCGACCTAGATGCAAAGAACCGTTTCACTCAGAACTATACCTCTATACCCCTTCCTTGGCAACTATGCTCTTTGTGAGCGCTAGAGGCAATTAAGGAACGTTTGCGCAGCCAGTTCCCCTGTGTTAGACTTCTGATAAGAGTTAACTGAAGCGGGAGCTCTGTAGATGGAATCATTCATTATGGATCATTCATCACTACAATCATCGCCTACCTTCCTAAGTCGCATCCCTTGGGCTAGGATGGTTAGTAAAGTCACGACTCACCGGCTAGCCGTGCTAATAATTCTATCCCATTTCCTATTAAGTAGCCTCTATAGCGTTTGTATCCCCATCTGGGAGGCCAACGACGAATGGGCCCATTACGGCTATGTGAAATACCTCCTTACTAACCACACCTTGCCCCGGACCAGCGGACAAGAGGTCTCTCGCGACCCCGATTCAGAATTGTATGAACTTACCCAGCCCCCTCTCTACTACATCATCGTCGCCCTGGCCACCTCCTGGGTTGACACCCGCGACGGGCTACGACCCACCCTTAACCCACACGCTTACTCTACGCCGGTTGAAGGTGGGGTAAACCTCTTCATTCACACTGAGGAGGAAGCCTTTCCCTATCGAGGCACGGTCTTAGCCGTTCATGTGGGCCGTCTAATCTCGGTCCTCATCAGCACCATGGTGGTCTGGGTCACTTATCTCTTGGGGTGCTCCATCTTTCCGGAGCGAAAGGAGATAGCCTTGGGGGCCATGGCCATCAACGCCCTCGCCCCTCAGTTCCTTTTTGTGGGCAGCGTGCTAAACAACGATATCATGATTACCCTCTTCTCTGCCTTGGTTTTCTTCACCTCGGCCAGGCTTCTCACCGGAGAGGCCAAAATGGCGGATTTCCTGGGCCTGGGTCTTTTCCTAGGCCTGGCCTTCTTGTCCAAATACAACGCCCTAGCCCTAATACCCACCGCTTTCGGTAGCGCCATCTTCGCCGTGGGGAGAACGATTCGGTCCGGCAAAGGGCGAATGGTGCTTATCGGCGGAGGCCTGTTCTTGTCCAGCCTAGCCCTAGCCGCCGCCTGGTGGCTTCTCCGTAATATCGTCCTTTTCGGTGCCCCGATCACTAGATACTCAACCGTTACCCGGCGCCTGATACGCTACTTCGCCAACCCTTCCACCTTTGTGACACGAATACACTGGGATATGCTCCCTCAGATCTTGCGCTACGGGTTTGTCACCTTCTGGGCCTCCTTCGGCTGGTGTAACATCCGCGCCGAAAGATGGGTCTACCAGGCCTTGATTATCCTTTGCTTGGCTGGTCTTCTGGGCCTCCTTATCTTCATGCTCAAGAAGGGGCCCTCGGCCAGACTAAATATCTCTTTGTTGCTTCTGGGTATTCTCTCCTTTTTAGCCTTGGCTGCTATTGAGCCCCTTTCTGCTGGGCGTGTAGTCCTACGAGGTAGATATCTTCTCCCCTCCATCTCGGCTATCAGCGTAATCCTATCTTTGGGGCTTTCCTCCCTTCTGCCCTCTAGAAGATGGGCAAGCCTTCCCCTTATGATTGTGGGAGGAGGCCTGTTCATCTGGGCTATCGTCACCCCTTTTCACTATATCCTTCCTGCCTATGCCAAGCCGCCCATTCTATCGGAGAGCGATTTAAAGACCTCGAACCCCGTGGGAGGCATTTGGGGCAATAAGATAGAACTATTACGATATGAACTCAACCCAACGGCGGTCAAGGCCGGACAAGCCATCAGGGTGACCCTCTACTGGCGCTGCTTAGAGGAGATGGAGGAAAACTATACCGTGGCCGTTCATATTCTAGGGCCAGATTATAAAGCCTACGGAAAGCGCCATCTCTACCCCGGGAATGGCAATTACGCCACTTCCCTTTGGAAGGAAGGGGAGATAATCAAAGATGAGTACCGATTAGTGATCTCCCCTCGCTTCCCCGCTCCAGCCTTCGCTCAAATAAAGGTGGCGCTATATCTCTATCCTAGTGAACGATATTTGCCTCTCCTGGACGCTCAAGGGAAGCCCAAAGAGGACTACCTCGTCTTTGGTAGGTTCAAGGTGGCAACTCGAAAAGCCCTCGAACCCCAGATCGAGAAGCCGGTCTATTTCGAATTTGGGGGGATCGCGGCCCTGGTGGGATACGATATGGAGGGGCCAAAGGTGGCCGGTGAGCCCCTCAAGGTCAGGTTGTACTGGCGTTCCCTGGCAGAGACCGATAAAGATTACACCGTTTTCATTCACCTAAGGGACGAAGAAGACAACCTCTGGGGCCAAAGTGACAGTCAACCTAGGGGCGGATACTATCCCACCAGCCTCTGGGAAAAGGGAGAGGTCACAGAGGATGAGCACTACATATCCTTGCCCGAGGGAATACCCCCGGGAGATTACCGCCTCATCTTGGGACTTTACTTCCTGGATACGATGGAGCGCCTCCCGGCCTTCGACCAAAAAGGACAGCGGTTGCTTCACGATGAGATAACCATAGAGGGGGTAGAGATCGGCCCCTGAAGCCATACAAGGGAGAAAGGAGAAACCATGGAGGAAAAGATCGACTTGAGAGATTATCTCCGCATCCTTACCCGGCGGTGGAAGGTAGTAGTGGCCATATTTCTGGCTACCCTGGCCGCGGCTGCTGCTTTCACTTTCATCCAATCGCCCCTCTATGAGGCCACCGCCACCCTCATGGAGCCCAGTTATCAGCTCGAACGGCTTGAAGGGAGTCTCATCTCCGTGGACGAGAAGCCAGGGGGGGCGATGAAACTATACCCTTCCTTGGTGAAGACGGCAGAGATGGCAAAAAGAGTGGGAAAGGTTTTGGAAACCACCCTCTCCCCCCAGGAGAGGGAACCTCGCTCATTGTTGGGAGCCATACGGGTGGAGGAAGACAGGAGTAACCCAGCCCTCTTCCGCATCAAGGCTCGTTCCCCCGATCCCCAGAAGGCCCAAGAGATAGCCAACGCCTGGGCGGAGCAATACGTAGCACTCTTACATGAACCAGGAACCACCCCTTCCACCGAACTGGGTTCCATCAACGCCCAATTGAAGGAGGCGGAAGAAGAGTTACAAGGGGCAGAAGAGGCCCTAGCCTCCTTCCAGCGGGAAACGGGGATGGGCCTGACCTCCGGTGAGATGGACCCTTACGCTCCCTTGGGGTATCGAGGACAAGAATGGGAGGAGAAAAAGAGGCTCTTGGCCAACC
>CAYUAM010000195.1:0-4279 GCA_964442805.1 uncultured Anaerolineales bacterium
GTGAAGGGGACATCCAGGATCTTGGCCAGGGTCTGGGCCAAAAGGGTCTTCCCACACCCCGTGGGCCCCATGAGGAGGATATTGGTCTTTTGGAGTTCCACGTCATCGACGCGAGAGCCGGTGATGATGCGCTTATAGTGGTTGTAGACGGCCACGGAGAGGACCCGCTTGGCTCGCTCCTGGCCGATGACATACTCGTTCAGCCGCTCGTAGATCTCCTTGGGAGGGAGTATGGCCGCGAGGGGGGTTTCCTGGGCGGCAGAGGGTGGCTCCCCTTCCAGGATCTCCTTACAAAGGTAGATACATTGGTCGCAGATATTCGCCCCTCCAGGGCCGGCGATGAGGCGGCCTACCTGGTCCTGGCGGCGGTTACAAAAGGAGCAATATCTGAGATGAGGGTCCCCTTTTATCATCACTCCTTCTTCTCGCCGGGCGCGGTCAATATCTCGTCCACTATCCCGTACTCCACCGCCCCCGGGGCGTCCATATAGTAGTTGCGGTCGCTGTCGCGTTGGATCTTCTCTATGGACTGGCCGGTGTGCTTGGCCAGGATCTGGTTGATGCGGTCGCGCAAGCGCAGTATCTCCTTGGCCTCGATCTCTATATCCACCGCCTGGCCCCGGGCCCCACCCATAGGTTGATGGATGTGGATGGTGGAACTGGGCAGGGTGTAACGCCGGCCCTTGGTCCCGGCAGCCAAGAGGAGGGTGCTCATGCTGGCGGCCATGCCCACACAGATGGTGGAGATGGGACAACGGATGATCTGCATGGTATCGTAGAGGGCCAAGCCGGGGTAGATGATCCCACCGGGGGAATTGATATAGAGTTGTATCTCCTTCTCTGGGTCCTCCCGTTCCAGAAACAAGAGTTGAGCGATGATGAGGTTGGCCACGGTGTCATCTATGGGGGTGCCCAGAAAGACGATGCGCTCCTTGAGGAGCAAAGAGTAGATGTCGTAGGCCCGTTCGCCCCTCCCGGTGGCCTCTATCACCATAGGGATCACGAGCTCACTCATGGTCCTTCTCCTTTCTCTCTTCTTTCACATCCTCCAGGGTCAAAACTTTGAATTTGCCCCCTTCTTTTTCAGGCTCCGGCGGAGCGGTGGCTATCTCCACCAGCCTTTCCAGGGCCTTGCGGGTGAAAAGCCTGGACCTCAAAGCCCTTTGGGGTTCGGGAGAGAGGAGGGCCTGCTTCACCGCTTGGGCTTGATCCCCATAGGAGCCGGCGATCTCCTCCATCTCCTCCTCTACCTCTTCCTCTTGAACCGAGACCCCTTCCTCTTCCATGAATCTCCTCAATATCAGGCTCCTCTTCAGCCGCTCCTCCGCCCGAGGACGGAGTTCTTTCGTAAACTCCTCTTCGCTTTGCTTGGTTATCTGGAGGTATCTATCTAGGGTGAAGCCTTGCTGGGCCAAGGCTTGGGAGTAGTCCTCCCTCAGGGAGTCCAGTTCTCGCTG
Source organism: uncultured Anaerolineales bacterium (assembly GCA_964442805.1). Taxonomy (GTDB): domain Bacteria; phylum Chloroflexota; class Anaerolineae; order UBA7937; family UBA7937; genus CAYUAM01. The sequence goes on from CAYUAM010000195.1 coordinate 1,458, forward strand.
CAGGAGGAAGGGAGGGTATTCGATCTTGGCCTTTTCGGTCATCTGAGCAAGCATCTCATTGGCTACTCGCTCCCGCTCCTTGGTCTCTCCTTGGGTTTGGAGGAGGCTTTTTATCTGCTCCCGCAACTTCTCTAGGCTCTCGAAATCCCCCACCATCTTGGCGAACTCGTCGTCCAGGGGAGGCAATATCTTCTCCTTGACCCCATGGAGGCGAACCAGAAAGTCGATCTTCTTGCCGGCCAACTCCTCGTTGGGGTGATCGGCCGGGCAGACCAGGGACAAATCCTTCTCCTCGCCCGACTTCATCCCCTCTATCATCTCCGGGAAGCCAGGGATGGGAAGGCCGGAGCCTACCTTCTCCACATATTCCCCCTCTTTCACCTCTATCAAGCGCTGGCCCCCGCTGGTGCCTTCGATATCTAGGGTGAGGAGGTCGCCGTCTTTGACCGGGCGCTCCACCGGAGTCCACTCGCCGTGGTCCTCTCGCAAGGCAGTCAAGACCTTCTCTACCTCCTCCTCTTCCACCTTGACCTCTTTCCCTTCCACCCGGAGGAGCCGATAATCTCTCAGGTCAACTTCCGGCTCCAGGGGTACGGTCATCTTGAGGACCAAAGGTTCCCTCTCCACCACCTCCAGTTGGGCCTGGCCGATGGGCTGGAGGTCGCTTTGAGCCAGGGCCTCCTGGTAAACCTGAGGGCCCAACTCCTCCAGGGCCTCATCGAAGAGGCGTTCCTTGCCCACCGTCCGCTCCACCAGGTGGTAGGGGGCTTTACCGGCCCTAAAGCCGGGGATGGTGGTCCGCTTGGAGATGCGGCGGGAGGCCTGCCTAAGGGCCTCCCCCACCCGCTCTTGTTCGACCTCGATGGTCAGGACGGCTTGACAGTTCTCGATTCGCTCCGCGTCAACTTTCAAGGCGCTTCCTCCAAGATTATTATAACATAAAAGGACAACCCTAAGCCAAAAGGGAAAGATGCTCTTAGAGGGCCCTCATGAATTCGGGGCGCAGGGGGACCTCCCCCCTCAGGCCCCGCTCGATCTGGCCCAGTATCCTCTCCTTATCCTGGGGGAAGGTGCCCCCCAGGGCCAGGTAGTTGGAGGCGTGGTTGGTCCGGAAAACCGTGCCCTCCAACTCCAGGCCCTCCACTATCCACTTCAACTCCTGCAACATCTCCACGGGGTCTAGAAGTTCGAATTCGCCCCGCCTGGCCATCTCGTAGAGGGGCGTCCCCGGGATAACCATGAGGGTCAGAAAACTGGCGTAGGAGGGGTTCGTCTGGTTCAGGACCTTCGCCGTCTCCCGGGCGTGGTGCTGGGAAAGGGCCTGGCTGCCAAGGCCCAGGATGGCGATCACGGAGACCTGTATCCCCGCCGCCTGGGCCTTTTTCACCGCCTCTATCATCTCCCCCGAAGTGGCCCCCTTTTGGACGAACTCCAATATCTGGTCGCTGCCGCTCTCCAGGCCCAGGTAGATTATCCCCAGTTTGCGCCCCCTCAGGCCCTCCAGTTCCTGGGGGCTCTTACGGAGGATATCTTTGGCGTTCCCGTAGATCCCCACCCGCTCCAATTTGGGAAAGGAGGCATCCAGTTTATCCAAAATCTTGATGAGCGTCCCGGCGGGAAGGACCAGGGCGTTGCCATCGGCCAGGAAGACCCTCTTGACGCTAAGGGAATACTCCCCCACGGAGTCGATATCCTGGAAGAGTTCCTCCAGGGGCCGTACGCGGAACCTCTTGTCCAGGTAAGTCCCGCAGAAGATGCATTTGTTGTGGGAACAGCCCAGGGTGGCCTGCAAGATCAGGCTGTCGGCCTCGCTGGGCGGCCTCACCACCACCCCTTCGTATCTGACCACTCCTCACCTCTCGCTCATATAGAAAGGGACTCGACGGCGAGCCCCTGGTTGGAGCGGGCGATGGGATTCGAACCCACGACCTTCTCCTTGGCAAGGAGACGTTCTACCGCTGAACCACGCCCGCTCATTACTAATGATAGCCTATAGTGCTCCCCTTGTCAACCATTTGGCCATCTCCCTACCTCAAAGGCGACAAAATAGATGACGGGGAGACACCTCGTCGGGCTAAAGCCCGACGCTACACACTCCCCGTTGCGGAGGGCGTGGGCGAACCTCCGACAGACCTCATTGAGATGTCGCCGTGGAGATCGGAGAATAGGGCTATGCGCGTGGTTCTCATAGGTCTCGGCAGGCCGGTAGCCCGCCGGCGCTCTCCGCCGAGCGCACCGCGCACAAGATGGCAGTGGAGACGGCCTCCGCGGCATAGGCCCCCACCAGGTTGAGGTCTCCCCTTTTCCCGCCGGTGGCCAGGGCGAATATGATATCCCCATCGAACATGGTGTGAGCGGGCTTCACCGTGCGGGCCAGGCCGTCATGGGCCATCTGGGCTACCTTGTTGACCTCCTCTTTGTTCAGCCGGGCGTTGGTGGCTACTACCCCCAGGACGGTGTGGCCGGCGAAGCGCATAATGGCCTTGCCCACCAGGCTCCTCATCACCTGGAGGGTATCGGCGAAACCCTGGCCGCGCAGGGGCCTGGCTCCAGCCACTATTCGGCCACTGGAGGGGTCGATGACGTCGCCAAAGGCGTTGACCGCCACCAGAGCCCCTACTACCAGCCCCCCGCCCAGATCGAAACTGGCCGTCCCCAGCCCCGACTTGGTGGCCTGTTTTGGCCCCAGTATCTTGCCCACCGTGGCCCCGGTGCCCGCTCCCACATTGCCCACCTCCACGGGGCCCTACTTGGCCGCCTGGCAGGCTTTGTACCCCATCTCCGCGTCGGGACGCACCTTGGGGTCGCCGATATCCAGGTCG
>CAYUAM010000196.1:0-4275 GCA_964442805.1 uncultured Anaerolineales bacterium
CGGGCTTGGCCCCTAATGTGGAGCCAGGGGGGGGGAACCTGAGCGGCCTCCTCTTCCTCCAGGAGATGTACGAGGCGGGGGCCAAGGATTGTTTCGATGTCCTGGCCATCAAGCCTTGTGGCTTCTGGACCGGTCCAGAGGACCGGCGCTTAGACCCCGGGGTCACCAACTTCTCTCGGGCCGTGCTCCTACGGGAAGTGATGGTATGCAACAAAGATGGGGCCAAGGCGGCCTGGGCGGTGGAATGGGGCTGGAACGCTTTGCCTGCCGAATGGTCAGGGCGGCCATCTCCCTGGGGGACGGACCGCCAGGAGGTGCAAACTCAGCGGACCATGGAGGCCATGGAGCGAGCCCTGGAAGAGTGGCCTTGGCTGGGAGTTATGGCCCTCACGCATCTCCAGCCTTATGCCCCTCCCGATGACCCCATCCACGGCTTCGCCCTCCTGGATCGGGACTTCTCCCCTCGCTTGGCCTACCAGAAGGTCAAGGAGTGGGCAGAGGGCGGGGTGCCCCTCTATCCGGGTCGCTATAATGCCGAAAATTGGGCGACCCAATATGAGGGCTTCTGGAGGAAAGAAGGCGGCGCTCGCGTGGGGGCAGAGGAGGGTAGCAGCCTAACCTTTGCCTTCACGGGTAATCGCTTGGATGTGCTCTTTCTCCCTCCCTTTTATGGGGAGGCGAGGGTCGATGCAGGGCCTGCGCTCACTGTTGAAGTGGAAGGGAGCGGCGAAAGAAGGGTAACCGTGGCTTCAGGCTTGTCCGAGGGGGTGCATACCTTGCGCCTGGTGGCGAGCCAAGCTTCGGGAGGGGGGGTTAAATCTTTCATGGTGCGGCGCGAGGCCAATTTCAGGGCCTTCTACCTCTCTTTGCTCTTATTGGCCGGGACGGCGGCCTTGATCTCCTGGCGGTTGACCAGATTGGTCTTTCTGCCACCTTCCAGACGGCTGTGGCGGGGTGTGGCGGAGGCCTATCTGGGCCGGCCGGAATGGCAGCAGATAGGCCTTCTGGCGGCAGCCTTGGGGCTCTACTATTTCCTCCCCGGGACCCCGCTCAGCCTGTTGGCGCTAGCGGTAGTGGCTGCCCTGATATACCTGCGCCTGGACCTGGGGCTGGCCTTCACCGCCCTGACCATCCCCTTCTTCCTCCAGCCCAAGCCCCTCTTGGGCAAGGCCTTCTCCTTGGTGGAGACCCTAACCCTCCTCTGCTTCGCCGCTTGGTTCCTAAAGGCGGTTATCAGTGGGAGCGAGATCTTCAACCCCCGGCGCTATCGGAAGGATTCCTCCTTCGAGATGCAGGAGGTGCCTTGGAGGGTCTGGGTGTGGCGGGAGTTGCCCCCTTTTATCAAAGATTGGGCCCTTCAGGCCTGGCGTTCCTTGAACGGTATGGACCTGGCCTTATTATTCTTGGTGGTTTTGGGCTTCTTCTCCCTCACTGTCTCCGAGAATTTGGGGGTCAGCGCGCGGGAGTTGCGGGTGATCATCTTGGAGCCGGCCCTTTTTTACCTCCTCTTGCGGGAGGTCCCGAAGAATAAGGGGCAACTTTGGCGGATCGTCGATGGCCTCATCCTGGCTGCCTTGATCTTATCCCTATACGGCTTATATCAATACCTCTTCACCTCGGAGGTGATAGTGGCCGAGGGGGTGCGGCGCATCCGAGGGGTCTACGGCTCGCCCAATAACTTGAGCCTCTTCTTGGGGCGCATCGTTCCCCTCCTTGTGGCGACGGCCTTCTTTGGGACGGGGAGGAGGCGGTTGTTCTACGGGTTGGCTTTCCTGCCCGTTATGGTCTGCCTCTTCCTCACCTATTCGCGAGGGGCTTGGCTCTTGGGGTTGCCGGCGGCCGTCCTCTTCTTGGGAGCGGCGAAGGGAAGGAAGGCGCTGGGGGCGGCCCTGGCCGCGGTGGTAGGGGGCGTCTTGGCCCTTCTCCCCCTGGCTGGGCTGGAGCGCCTCACCTCCCTTTTCGATTTCCAAGGGGGCACCACCTTTCGCCGCCTCAAACTGTGGGAGGCGACGGTGCACATGATCCGGGACCATCCCCTCTTCGGGGTGGGGCTGGACAATTTCTTGTATCAATACCCTCGTTACATGTTGCCTGAGGCTTGGCAGGAGCCCGACCTTTCTCATCCCCATAACCTGATCTTCGACTGGTGGACGCGGCTGGGAGTCCTGGGGGTGGTGGCCCTCCTCTGGCTGGAGGTGGCCTTCTTTAAGGTGGGCTGGAGGCTCTATCGGCAACTGAGGGAGGCCGACCTACGGCTCCTGGCCCTGGGCCTCATGGCCAGCATGGTGGATTTCTTGGCCCACGGTTTGGTGGATCACTCCTTTTTCCTGGTCGATTTGGCCTTCATCTTCTGTCTGACCCTGGGAGTGATGCGCCGGATGGAAAGGCTATAGGAGGGAAGATGCGGATCCTAATCACTGGCGGGGCGGGCTTCTTGGGCTCTCACCTTTGTGACCTCTTCTTGGTCCAAGGCCATGAGGTGATAGCCATGGATAACCTCATCACCGGCAGTACCGAAAACATCGCCCACCTGGCAGGGGAGGGCAGGTTCCATTTTATCAAGCAAGATGTGACCGAGTACATATATTTGGAGGGGCCCTTGGATGCGATCCTCCATTTCGCCTCCCCGGCCAGCCCTAACGATTATTTGGAGTTCCCCATCCAGACCTTGAAGGTGGGGGCTTTGGGCACTCATAAGACCTTGGGCCTGGCCCGGGCCAAGGGGGCATGCTACCTTCTGGCCTCCACTTCGGAGGTCTATGGCGACCCTCTGGAGCACCCCCAGAGCGAGAGTTATTGGGGGAACGTCAACCCCATCGGCCCCCGGGGGGTCTACGACGAGGCCAAGCGCTTTGCCGAGGCCTTGACCATGGCTTACCACCGCTACCACGGCCTGGATAGTCGCATCGCTCGCATCTTCAACACCTATGGCCCCCGCATGCGACTAGACGATGGCCGGGTGGTGCCCAACTTCTTGGGGCAGGCCCTGCGGGGGGAACCCCTCACCATCTATGGCGACGGCAGCCAGACCCGTTCATTCTGCTACATCTCCGACATGATAGAGGGGCTGGAGAGGCTCCTCCTATCCCAGGTGGCCGAGCCGGTCAACTTGGGCAATCCTCGAGAGGTTTCCATCCTGGAACTGGCCCATCTGGTGAACGAGATGACCGGCAATGAGGCTGGGGTAACCAATGAGCCTTTGCCCCAGGACGACCCACGGGTGCGTCGCCCCGATATCACTAAAGCCAAGGAACTTTTGGGTTGGGAGCCGAAGGTAGGCTTGGAAGAAGGGTTAAGGACGACCATCGCCTGGTTCAAAGGGAGGTTGAAGGCCTGAGAGAGGCAAGAGCGTCGACCTGAAGATGATAGCCATCTTGCCGCTTGGGCGGTTAGGCGAGTCCAAAAGTAGGAGGGAGAGATGATCACGGTGAAGAGCGTCTATTTCGAGCGGCCGGGCCAGGAGAACACGGAGGAGACCTTAAACATAGCCAAGGCGAGAGCCGAGGAATTGGGGATAAGGACCGTACTGGTGGCCAGCACTAGAGGGGAAACCGGGGTTAAGGCAGCGAAGGTCCTCAAAGGCTATAACCTGGTGGTGGTGAGCCATGTCGTTGGCTTCAAGGAGCCCAACCAACAGGAGTTGACCGCTGAGAATCAGGCCGCCATCGAGGGGGCGGGAGCCAAGATATTGACCTGTCAGCACGCCTTCGCCGGGGTGAATAGGGCCATCCGTCGGAAGTTGAATACCTACCAAGTGAGCGAGATCATGGCCTATACCTTGCGGGTATTCGGCGAAGGGACGAAGGTGGCCTGCGAGATAGCCCTCATGGCCGCCGATGCCGGCCTAGTGCGCACCGACGAGGAGGTGATATCCATCGCGGGCACGGGGCGGGGCGCGGACACGGCGGTGGTCTTGGTCCCGGCCAACTCCCACGATTTCTTCGACCTGCGGGTGGTTGAGGTGCTTTGTAAACCCCGGCTGGGCCTCATACCTTCATCTTGACCAGCGCAGCCATTAGAGACCAGGATGTGAAGGTAAGACCAAGGGTCCTATTTCACCGGATAGTGGAGCGCGTACGGGCTTTTGAGGCCTTTCGGTCAGAGGTATCTTGACCGAGAGGCGGTTAGGCTAACGGTTTCTGGTACCGCTAGCATGAGGCCAATGGGCCGATAATTAGCCGTCGCTTTATCGAGGGAGGCCTGAGTTTAAATCAGGCCTCTTTCTTTGTGCCTTGATACGAGGGCAGTCTTGGCACATAGGGCATCCGCTTCCCC
>CAYUAM010000197.1:0-4269 GCA_964442805.1 uncultured Anaerolineales bacterium
GGCTGGGGGGAGTGGTGACCAAGGATTTAACCCTCATCAACGCCTTCGCCGCCCAACTCCCGGCGGGGATGGTGGAGAGGCTGGCCGCCCACCCCCAAGTACGTTGGGTCTCCTTCGATGCCCCGGTGGTGAGACAGGGCGGCACCAACACCTATCTCGCTTGGGCCACGGCTCCCGGAACCTCCATAGAGGGAGGGTTCAAGAGGGCAGGCAAGATATATGATTCCTACCTAGGGCCCAACGGCACCTATGGTTCCGGCCGCTGGACACCTGCTCAAGGGAGCGCTGCCTTCTCCGGCTTCTCTACCTTGGACATAAGCGGGCAGATCGAGAAGGTGGAGGCGGTCCTCTACCTCTACCTCTACCTCTCCGCCCCTCTCAAGGACGATGATGTTTGCATAACCAGTTACCTGGATGGCGTCTCCTCCAGCCCCCTATGCCTACGGACCAAGGCCCTCAATAAACATGTGGGCCTGGAGAAGGCCGGTTACCTCTACCTGGACCTAACTGCTACCAGGGGTTGGTCCTGGTCCGATTTCCACTCCGGGCTGGAACTCCAGATCCATCATCAACCCCAAGGAAAGGTCGATGGGGCCATGGTCTATTACGATGCGGTCGGTTATCGTATCACCTTCCTTACTGAGGGCTCGGAGGGAGGGCTCTTGCCCCCGGCGCTGGCTGAGGTGCCAGGGATAGAGAAGGTGATCAAGGAGGCCAGCGGCAACCCTGAAGCGGTGGAGGCCCTACTGGGCCAGGGCGATCAGAACCAGGTAGGGATAAACTGTCACTGGCCCCCCTTCCGGCCTGAAGACGGAACCATCGACCTCTCCCGGCTGGAGAACGCCTATAACTTCGCCATAGGGGCCACCACTCTTTGGAACGGCCCAGAGCGGCTCCAAGGGCAGGGGATCAGGGTGGCGGTGGTGGATAGCGGCATCCTCTGGAGTCGAGAGGCGGCCAAGATCTTCGACCTAGGCGATGGCTTTCCGCCTCGATACTCCCGGGTGGTGGAGGCGGTCAATTTCAGCCAGCGTCAAGGGTGGAGATATGCTCAAGATGAGTTCGGACACGGTACCCATATCGCGGGCATAATCGGCGGCAACGGCCTCCTATCCTGGGGCCGTTATATAGGCATCGCCCCCAAGGTCGATCTCATCAACGTCAAGGTGAGCAACGAGCAGGGGATGGGATACGAATCCGATGTGGTGGCGGGGTTGCAGTGGGTCTACGAGAATCGGGATAAATACAATATTCGGGTGGTTAATATCTCCCTCAACTCCAGCGTGCCTCAATCCTACCACCAGAGCCCCCTCGACGCCGCAGTGGAGATCCTTTGGTTCAACCGCATCGTGGTGGTGGTCTGCGCAGGAAATAACGCCGAGGACCACAACGGCATCCTCTACCCCCCGGCCAACGACCCCTTTGTCATCACCGTGGGGGCCACCGACGATAAGGGCACCAGGGGCATCGAGGACGATGTGTTAGCCCATTTCTCCGCTTACGGGCTGACCGAGGATGGTTTCTTCAAGCCCGATCTAGTTGCTCCGGGGACCAATATCGTCTCCATCTCGCCGGGCCGGCATGCCACTTTGGTCAGGGAGCACCCGGACCACATGGTGGATTGGGTCTACTTCCGCATGTCCGGCACTTCCATGGCCTCGGCGGTGACCTCGGGGGCGGTAGCCCTCTTGCTCCAGGCCGAGCCAGGGCTTAACCCTGACCAGGTGAAATATCGCCTCCTGCAGACTGCCGAGCCCTTCTCTGGAGAGGGGGCCGGCGCTGGCTACCTGAACATCTATAACGCCGTGCAAAGCGATATCATGGGCACGGCCAATACGGGACAGGTAGCCAGTCAACTCCTGTGGACGGGGCCCGAGCCCCCGGCTTGGGACAGTGTCCATTGGGACAGTGTCCATTGGGATAGTGTCCATTGGGACAGCGTCCATTGGGACAGCGTCCACTGGGATAGTGTCCATTGGGACCGCGGGTATTGGGGAAGTTCCATCTACTCTAGCAGCATCAGTTGGGATTGAGGGATGCGAAGCCTCTCTCGCGCTGCGCAGGTCTATATCTCGCTCATCCTTTGCCTGGGGGTGGCTCTCCTCCTTTGGCAAGGGGTGAGCCTTGGGCAGGTCCAAGAGGAAGGGGTATGGCTGACCTGGGTGGTTTTCACCGCCCTGGCGGGTCTGACCCAACTCTTCAAGGTCACTACCCCCAAACACCAGAATTATGCCTTGGGCGCAGCCTTCGTTTTCGCCGCCCTTCTCCTCTTGCCCCCGGGGCTGGTGGCCCTCTTGGTGCTCTTGGCTCACCTCCCAGAGTGGGTCAGGTTCCGCTACCCTTGGTACATCCAGTCTTTCAACATCGCCGCCGACATAATAGCCGCCCTCCTGGCTAAGGCCATCTATATCTTTTTAGGCAGCAGCCTATGGGGCCTCTCTGGAGTCTGGGCGGCGGTGGCCGCGGCAGGGGCCTTCGCCGTGGCCAACCATATTTTGGTGGCCTTAGTCCTGCTCCTGGCACGGGGTATCCACTTTCGGGAATCGGGCACTTTGGACCCCGATAATTTATTGACTGACTTCGTCCTCCTCTGCTTGGGAGGAGGCGTGGCCATCTTGTGGCAAATAAACCCTTGGTTGATCCTCCTGGGTTCCTCTCCTTTGATCTTGATCTACCGTTCTCTGAACATCCCCACCTTGAAGGAAGAGGCGCGGGTGGATGCCAAGACCGGCCTCTACAATGTGAAGCATTTCGCTCAAGTGCTCAACGAGGAGTTGCGTCGGGCCACCCGTTTCGAGCGGCCCTTGGCGGTGATCATGGCCGACCTGGATCTCTTGCGCAATATCAATAATTCCTACGGCCATTTGGCCGGGGATATCGTCTTGCGAGGGGTAGCCGAGATCATAAAGAGCAACTTGCGGGAATATGATCTCCCGTCCCGCTTTGGAGGGGAGGAGTTCGCCGTCCTCCTCCCCGAGGCCGATAGCGAGGAAGCCTCTCTGGTAGCAGAGCGCATCAGGAGGGAGGTCGAGGAGGCCAGGTTTGAGGTCCCCACCTCCGATCTACCCATCCGGGTCACCATCAGCCTGGGGGTGGCTCACTTCCCAGAGCATGGTCGAGAGGCCAATGAGGTGGTTCACCAGGCTGACTTGGCCATTTATCAGGCCAAGTTGAGCGGCCGCAACAAGGTCTGCGTCGCTTCCGAGGTGAGCCTGAAATTAGGGTTGACCAGGGATTTCCAAGAGTCGCCTCGTTTGCCTCCCCTGCAAGGAGAGCCCTCATTTTCGCGGGGCGAGAGGAAGGGGAGGCCTGAGAGGCGAGGAGAGGAGCCTCGCCTCTTTAACACCACGTCGGAGCGATGGTCGAGGCCTTTAATACTTTTCGCCGGGGGGGTGATCGGGGCCGGCCTGGCTTTGATAGTTTATTACCTTCCCCGCCTCCCTTATCAGCATGTGGGAGGGGTAACCCTCTTCACCGGCTTAGCCATCTTGGCCGAGATCTTCGCCTTGGACCTTTATGGGGGGAGTTCTGTTTCCCTCAGTTTCGTGCCCATATTTGCCGTAGCCCTCTCTTACGGTTTCCCTGGAGTGGCAGTGCTCTCTCCCTTGGTGGCCTTGGCCCACGCCCTCAAGTTCCGCAATCCTCCCCATAAGGCTTTATTCAACATGAGCGCCTACGCCCTGGCCGGGAGCGTTGCCGCTTTCGTGTTTGGGGCCTTCGGCTACCCTTTGGAGGTGGGAAGGGTCCTTTACCTGATCGTCCCCACTCTCTTGGCCGCCTTAGCCAACTATGGGGTCAACTCCGCCCTGGTGGCCACAGCCATAGCCTTGGGGGCTAGGGAGAACCTTCTATCTGTATGGAGGGAGCGCTTCGGATGGCTACTGGGCCACTACGTGGTCCTGGGGATATTGGGGCTGTTGGTGGCCTTGGCCTATGTTTCTTTTGGGATCTATGGCCTGGTAGCCTTCATCGTTCCCTTGATGGTGATACGTTACTCCCAAAGTATGTATATACAGCGTACCCTGTCTAGTGTGGCAGAGTTGAGGCGGGTCAACCAAGAACTTTTGGCCGCCACGGAGGAGATAGGTACCATAAACCAGGAATTGTTCACCACCTTGGCCCGCATGATAGACTCCCGGGACCCCTTCGTCTTTGGCCATTCGCAGAAGGTGGCCGACTATGCCGTGGCCGTGGCCCGAGAACTTGGGCTCCCTAAGGAGCAAATGGATCTAGTGTTGAGGGCGGCCCTGGTTCACGACATCGGGAAGG
>CAYUAM010000198.1:0-4257 GCA_964442805.1 uncultured Anaerolineales bacterium
ACTGGTCCTCAAGATGTTCCTCAAGAGCTAGAAATCACTTCCGGCTCACCGGCAATGGGTTTTTGTACCCCAACCTCGAGAAGTGCCAAAGTAGCACAGCATCCGCCCATAGAAATCAGTGAGACTCCGGAAAACGTGCCCCCTGTTTTCGCCCTGTCCCTCCTCTCCAACGCCCTCATCGCCCCTGCCCAGGCAGGCATCATGACCCTTGGAGGGCTGGCCACCATCCTTGGCCTCTTGATACTGCCCCTAGGACAGGTAGTGGCTTGGGTGGCCTGGCTGCCTTTGGCCTGGACCATCTGGGTGGTGGAGAAGACGGCCCCTCTGCCCCTGGCCAGCCTAGAGATAGGAGGCTTCAGTTTGGGCCTGGCCGGGCTATCTTATGGCCTCCTACTCCTGGCCTGGGCAGCCAAGGAGCCATCCTTCCGAGAGAGATGGAGGGAGAGGCTAGGGGGACGCCCTCCCCACAGGGCGCTCCTGGGCGGCCTGGCCATATTGGCCCTCCTGGTTTGGCTGGCCGCCTTCAGCCTCCCCGATGGGCGGTTGCACCTCTCCTTCCTGGACGTGGGACAAGGCGATTCCATCCTCATCGAGAGTCCCAGCGGCCACCAGATCTTGGTGGACGGCGGCCCCAGCCCGGCCGTGGTCACCGCCGCCTTGGGCAGGAAGATGGCCTTCTGGGACCGTTCCCTGGACCTGGTGGCCATAACCCACCCCCAAGATGACCACTTGGCCGGCCTGGTAGGGGTATTGGAACGGTACCGGGTGGGGAAGATAATCTACTCCGGCCAAGGTTGCACCACGGAGATCTGCCAAGCCTTTTGGGAAGTCGTTGAAGAAAGAGGGATACCTACGCTAGTGGGGCGAGCCGGGATGCGCTTGGATTTGGGAGATGGGGTATCGATAGAGGTCCTCCACCCTCCGGAGGAGTTACTCTCGGGCACCGGCTCCGATATCAACAATAACTCCCTGGTCCTGAGGGTAACTATGGGCCGCGCCTCCTTCCTCCTGCCAGGGGATCTAGGGGAGGAAGGGGAGAGGTCCCTCTTGGCCTCGACCAGGCCCCTGGGGAGCATGGCGCTCAAAGTGCCCCACCATGGATCGGCCACGGCCCTCTCTTCCCCTTTCCTGCGCCAAGTGGGGCCACAACTGGCCGTCATCTCCGTGGGGGCCAACAACCCCTTCGGCCACCCCGCGCCCCAGACCCTGGCTCAACTGGAGGGGGTCACCATTTTGTGCACCGATGAGCAGGGCACCATCGAGATAGTAACCGATGGGCAGAGATTTTGGGTCTTGACGGAGCGATGATGAAGATAGGGCTTTCCACCGCCTCCCTATACCTTTACCCCTTGCTCTATACCTTCCGCCTGGCCAAGGAACTAGGCTTCCAGGGTTTGGAACTCTCCATGGGGCTGGAGGCCTCACTACGGAGAGGTGGCTACCTGCGCAGGCTGGCCCAGGAGCATGATTTGTCCCTCTTCGCCCTCCACCCTCCCATGTTTTCGGGCGCAGGGGGGCCGAAGATGGAGGAGATACTGCCTCGCATGGTCGAACTGGGGAAAGAGGCGGGATGCGAGACGCTGGTAGTGCACGCTCCCCAAGCCCATGATTTGAAGGAGGGGAAGGGCCTTCTCTATCTCGATGCTTTATTACGCGCCCAAGAAAGTTGGAGGGGCCATATCTGCCTGGAGAATCGAGGCTTCTTCGGGCCGGAGGATAAGGAATATGTGCTCAGCGACCTGCGGGAGTTATCGGGTTTCGCCCAGGAGCATGGCCTCTTCCTCACCTTGGATACGGCCCATGCCGCCAGTTTCGGCTACGACCTTCTGGAGGCCTATCAGATATGCCGGCCCCGTTTGGCCAGCATCCATCTGAGCGATTACCTTCCCCAAGGTCCCCTCGGACAGTGGCACTGGTTTCAGACCTTCTTCCAACACCATCAGATACCCGGGGAGGGGGTTCTGCCCTTGAAGGAGTTATTGCGCCGTTTGCGGGAAGATGGCTACAGCGGGACCATCTTGGTGGAGATAAGCCCTTTCGCCCTCCAGGCCTGGTGGCCGGCCAAAGCCAGGGCCAAATTGCGAAGATGCCTGGAGTTCGTGCAAGGCCAATGGGATTGCACCATGCCTGGCCTCGCGTTAGACTCTAAAGGAACGAATTCCGACCGAAGGACAGCGGAACCAAATCTGCTCAGGCAAGGAGGCTTCCATGAACATTGACCAGATCGTGGCTGAGGTGCCGGATTACGAAGCCTTCCTCACCGTGGACGAACTCGTGGCTAGCGCCCGCCAATTGGCCCGAGAGTATCCTAATCGGGTAGAGATATTCTCCATTGGCAAGTCACGGCAAGGAGAGGAAATCGAGGCTCTCAAAGTAGGAGAGGGGGCCCTTAGCGCCCTCTTATTCGCCTTTCCCCACTCCAACGAGCCCATGGGGAGCATGACTCTAGAGTACCTCTCTCGGCGCCTAGCCGAAGACGAAGCCCTGAGCGAGGGGGTGGACTTCACCTGGTACCTGGTCAAATGCATAGACCCCGACGGTGCTCGCTTGAACGAGGGCTGGTTCAAAGGGCCCTTCACCCTGGAGCATTACGCCCACCATTACTATCGTCCCCCCGGCTTCCAGCAGATCGAGTGGACCTTTCCCATCGACTACAAGACCCTCCATTTCCACGCCCCCCTGCCTGAGACCCAGGCCCTCATGGCCCTCATCGACCAGGTGCGCCCCCATTTCCTCTATTCCTTGCACAACTCCGACTTCGGAGGGGGGTATTTCTACGTCTCCAAGGACTGTCCGTCCCTCTATGAGCCTCTCCACACCTTGGTGAAAGGGCAAGGCTTGCCCCTACACCTGGGCGAGCCGGAGACGCCCTTCATGACCGAGTTGGCCCAGGCCATATATATCGTGCCCCGGGCCACCCACATCTACGACTACAACGAGGAACACTCCACCATCGACCCGGCCGAGGTAATGAGGCATGGCACTTCCAGTTTCGACTACGCCAGCCGTTATGGCAACCCCCTCTCCCTAGTTTGCGAGGTGCCCTATTTCTACCACCCCTCCATCGAGGACACCTCGCCCACCGATACGGTGCGCCGCGAGGCCTTACTGGAGGCCCTGGAGCGGGAGAGGGGCTACCATGCTTTTCTCCTCAGTCAATATGAGGCCATAAAGGGGTGCCTGGCCGTGGGCTCCCCCTTCCGGGAAAGCGTCGAACACTACTTGGAGATCGCTCCCCAGAGGTTGGCCGCCCGGGAGGATTGGGCTAGGAGCGACCCCAGGGCCCAGAGAGTGGCCACCGTGGCCGAGAGGTTCGACAGCCTGGTCATCAACAAATCTAACCCCATGTTCATGATGGGCATGTTCCTGCGCATGATCGATGCCCAAGTTGCGGCCGCAGGAGAGGAAGTGGCCCTAACCCAGGGTCGGGAACGAGTGAACGGGGAACTCGAAGCCCTGAGTCAGGAGTTGGCTTCGGAACTGGAATATTCGGTCATCCCCATCCAGAAATTGGTGCGGGTGCAGGTTGGCAGCGCCCTCTTGGCCGCCGATTATGCCAAAGAGAGGCAATGAAGATCGACATAAGGGGAGGTTTCTGCGGTGCAACTCTTGGAGTTACAAAGGGATGTAATCTACGGCCCCATCAATTCCCGGCGATTGGGCCGTTCCTTGGGCGTCAACGTCTTGCCCATAGGTTATAAACTCTGCGCCTTCGACTGCATCTACTGTCAATACGGCCGCACCGAGGTGCTGGCTGCGGAGGCGGAGGAGCGGCGCTTCCCCCAGGTGGAGGCGGTACTGGGCAAAGTGGAAGAGGCCCTGCCAGAGGTGCCAGACCTGAATTACATCACCTTCTCCGGCAACGGCGAGCCTACTCTACACCCCCATTTCCGGGAGCTGGCGGAGGGGGTGGTTCGGCTGCGGGACAGATTCCGCCCGGAGGTTAAGACCGCCATCCTTTCCAACTCCGCCCTGGCTTGGAAGGAGGAGGTGCGGGAGGCCTTAGCCCTCCTCGACCTGCGCATCATGAAACTAGACGCCGGAGATGAGGCCACCTGGCGGGCCATCAACCGCCCTGCCCCTTCCTTGAGTTTCCAGGCCGTCCTGGCCGGCTTGTGTGCCCTGGAGAAGGTCACCATTCAGAGCGTCATCATCAATGGCCCCATCCAGAACGTGCGCGGGGAGGCCTTCGACCGTTGGGTGGAGGCCCTGGCCCAAATCGGCCCCCGGGAGGTGCAGATCTACTCCACCGATCGG
>CAYUAM010000199.1:0-4226 GCA_964442805.1 uncultured Anaerolineales bacterium
TCTCATGGGCCAGGTGATGAGGGCTACCCGGGGTAAGGCCAATCCGGAATTGACCAACCGCCTATTGAAAGAGAGGTTGGCGAAACTGGCGGCAAAGAAATAGCTGGTGTATATTTAACGGCTGCGAATTGAGCAATAATAATCCAAAGGAGGATGATTATATGCCTGAAGAGTTGAACCCCTTCGAGATCGCCCAGAGGCAACTAGATGAGGCGGCCAAGGTCCTCAACCTGGATCCGGGGATCCATGCCCTCCTGCGCGAGCCGATGCGGGAACTCCACGTCACCTTGCCGGTGAGGATGGATGACGGCTCGGTCAAGGTCTTCAAGGCCTTCCGCGTCCAGTACAACGACGCCCGGGGGCCCTGCAAGGGGGGCATCCGCTACCACCCCGATGAGACCATAGACACGGTGCGGGCCCTAGCCGCCTGGATGACTTGGAAGACGGCGGTGGTCGACATCCCCTTGGGCGGGGGCAAGGGAGGGGTGATCTGCAACCCCAAGGAGTTATCCCCTGGCGAACTAGAGAGGCTCAGCCGGGCCTACATAAGGCAGGTTGGTCGCATCTTGGGGCCGGAGAAGGATGTCCCCGCCCCCGATGTTTATACCAACCCCCAGATTATGGCCTGGATGATGGATGAATATAGCGCCCTGGAAGGCTATAACGTGCCGGGGGTCATAACCGGCAAGCCCATCCCTCTGGGTGGCTCAGCCGGACGAGGGGACGCCACGGCCCGAGGGGGCATATATTGCATCCGTGAGGCGGGCAAGGTGCTAGGCCTCGAACTCAAGGGGGCGACCGCGGCCATCCAGGGTTACGGAAACGCGGGCTATTTCGGCCACCTCCTGGGACAGGAAATCTTGGGGCTGAAGGTGATTGCCGTCAGCGACTCCAAGGGGGGCATCGTGAAGGCCGATGGCCTCGACCCTAAGGCCGTGCAGGCCCACAAGGATAAGACTGGCTCGGTGATCAATTTCCCGGGCACCAAGAACATCACCAACGAGGGACTGCTGGAGTTGGAGGTCACCGTCCTCATGCCCGCTGCCTTAGAGAACCAGATCACCAGCCAGAACGCCAATCGTATAAAGGCCAAGATCTTGGCGGAGTTAGCCAACGGTCCTACCACCCCTGACGCGGACGAGATCCTCTACAAGAATGGGGTCTACGTCATCCCCGACTTCCTCTGCAACGCCGGCGGGGTAACCGTCTCCTACTTCGAGCAGGTCCAGAACGCCTACAACTACTACTGGGAACTTGAGGAGGTCCACGATAAACTGGATAAGAAGATGACCGCGGCCTTCCACGCCGTCCACGAGATGGCCAAGAAGCATAAGGTGCACAACCGCCTGGCCGCCTATCTGGTGGCCATAAACCGGGTGGCCGAGGTCATGAAGTTGCGGGGATGGGTATAACGGCGGTCCCCAGCAGCTTGGATTGAAGTAAGTAAAGAAGAAACTATTGCCGAGTGTGCAGTAGGGCAGGTTTAGAAACCTGCCTTACCTCTTTTCGCCCTCAAATCATGGCTATGATATACTCCTCATAAGAGATCGTATGTCCATACGTTTGCAGTTGACCGATATGGCCCACGGCGGCCAGGCCCTGGGTCGCTACGAGGGCAAGGTGGTCTTCGTCCCTTACGCTTTGCCGGGGGAGGAGGTGGCCGTGGAGGTGGTGAGGGATAGGGGGCGCTACGCTGAGGCCCGGCTACTGGAGGTGTTGCGCTCCTCCCCGGAGAGGGTCGAACCCCGTTGCCCCCATTTCGGGGCCTGCGGCGGCTGCCAATGGCAACACGCCACCTACCGGGCCCAGTTGCGCTTCAAGGAGGGGAGCCTCCGGGATCAACTGCGGCGCATCGGGGGGATAGAGGAGCCGCCGGTCCTGCCCGCCTTGGGGATGGAGGAGCCTTGGTCCTACCGCAACCACGTTCAATTTCACTTAGATGAAGCCGGCCACCTGGGCTTCATGGCTGCCCTAAGCCATGAGGTGGTGCCCATCGAGGTCTGCTACATAATCCACCCCTTGATCGCTGAGGTCTTTCACTCCCTCGACCTGGCCCTGCCGGATTTAAGGAGGCTCTCCATCAGGGTCAGCACCTCAAGGGGACAGAAACTCCTCATCCTGGAGATGGCCCAGGATATGATTCCCGCCCTGGAGGTCGACGAGCCCCTCTCCTGCGTGCTCTTTCTGGCCGATGGCACCCTCCTCACTCTGGTGGGGGATAGTTACCTGGTGGAGGAGGTGAGGGGGCGGGCCTTTCGTGTCTCCGCCAGCAGTTTCTTCCAGGTCAATACCGCCCAATTGGAGCGGATGATAGAGGTAGTGCGGGAATACGCCTCGCCCCTAGGCGGTGAGACCCTCCTCGATGGCTACTCTGGGGTGGGCACCTTTGGCCTCTCCCTGGCCGACCAGGCAGGTCAAGTCATAGGCGTGGAGGAGGATGAGAGCGCCTTCCTCGATGCCCAGTTCAACGCCCAAGGAACCCCCCATACTACCTTCGTCCAAGGGCCGATGGAGGGGGTTTTGTCTTCCTTGAAAGGGGTCGATCTGGCCATCCTCGACCCCCCTCGCCAGGGCTGTAGCGGGGAGGCCTTGGCTGCCTTGTTGAAACTGGCCCCGGCTCGAATCGTTTACGTCTCTTGCGACCCGGCCACCCTGGCCCGAGATGTGAAACGGCTAGGGGAAGGGGGATATCGACTCCTAAAGGTGCAGCCCGTGGATCTCTTCCCCCAGACCTATCATATCGAGAGCGTCTCCCTCTTAGAGCGCTGAGCCCTTGACAACCCAGCGGGTTAAGGGTATATTTCTTTCGTCCCTGGCTCCCCATGCCGTTTCATCGCCGGGATTTTCTTGTTGGAGGTCGAGTGGCCCAAAAGCAGATAGCGCAGGCCAGCGAAGAGTTGCTGCGCCAGAAGGCCAAGAAGGTGCGGGATTTCGGCCCCTCCCTGGAGGCGCTGGTGAAGGATATGGTGGAGACCATGCGTGCTGCCCCGGGGATAGGGCTGGCCGCCCCCCAGATCGGCGTCCCTTTGCGGGTCATCGTGGCCGAGTTACCCCCCCGCGAGGAGGAAAAGGACCCCCAACGAGGGCGGCTCTTCGTCATCTGCAACCCGGAGTTGGTGAAGTCTTGGGGGGAGGAGGAAGGGGAGGAAGGCTGCCTCTCCCTGCCGGGATACGTGGGGGGGGTCAAGCGGGCGGCCGCGGTGACGGTGAAGGGGAAAAACCTCAAGGGGAAGGGGATACGGATAAAGGCCAAGGGGCTCTTGGCCCGAGTCCTACAACACGAGATCGATCACCTAGATGGCTTCCTCTTCACCGATAGGCTGGAGAGCCTGGAGAAACTCCGTCCTTTGGAGAGGGGCGAAGAGGAGGTGGAGTCGGCCATCTGAGGCTCAGGCCTTTTCGTCTTTCGCCTCGACTTCCTCGGGGGAGGCCTCCCCTTGGGCCGGGGCGACCACAGGCTCCCTCTCCAACAGTTTGCGGTAAGTATACCCCCCCAGGATGCGAGCGCTGCCCAAGACCGGGGCGGCCAGGAATATGCCCAGGATCCCCCCCATTATGGCCCCACCGATGGCTCCCACCATGACCACCACCGGGTGGAGGTTTACGCTCCGGCCGATGATGCGAGGCACGAGGTAATTATTCTCCACCTGTTGGATGGCCACATACAAGCCCACCACCAGCAAGGCGAACCAGCCATTACTTATGGGCAGATGCAGGGAGCCTTGGAAGAAGGCCAAGGCGATGGCTGGCAGGGCCGCCAACACCGGCCCCAGGTTGGGGACGATCTCCAAGACTCCGGCCAATATGCCCAGGAGGAGGGCGTTCTTCACCCCCACTATCCACATCGTTGCCCCCGTCACCCCCCCTACCACCAGCGAGAGGATGATCTGGCCTCGCAGGAAGGAATCCCAGATCTCCTCCATCTCCTTTTTCAGTTGTGATAGATCATCCCGGTAATCGGGGGGCACCAGCCCCTCCAGGTAAGCGTTGATCTTCTCCCAATCCTTGAGGAGGTAGAAGGAAAGGACCAGGGTGAGGATCAGCCAGAGGGCGCTGGTTACTGCGCCGGAGAGTATCTTGAAGGAGTAGGAGGCCACCGAGTTCACCACCCTAGCCAACTCCCCTTGGATATCCTCGTAGATTCCGCTGAGGTCGATGGGGAAGCCCAGGAGCTCCACCGTTTGATAACGATCGAGGAGGGAGCGCAGGCCGTTGGATATGGCCAC